>CAXTVG010000022.1:0-14711 GCA_964247505.1 uncultured Acidobacteriaceae bacterium | reverse complement strand
ATCCTTAAGACATGGCATTCCCGATCAAAACTTGCGTTGTTTGCTCGGAGGAGTTCGAGCTGCGGCCCGGAAAACCGGGCTTTGCGAACCGGTGTCCGGAGTGCAGCGAGCAGGAAGCTGAGTCTGCGGACGCGACGGCTGGTAAGCGCGACCCTGGGCTGAACGAGGCGCGACGGAGCGCGATGCGGGATCTGCTTTACCGCAAAGACAGCTGACCGGGGCTTGCCGGGCCCATGTCTCAACAACGAGACGCGGGGGAAATAAGCGCTCGCGCTGTTCTATGCAGGAAAGCTGGCGATCGATTCAGGCTCGGTTTGCGGGACACCAAGCTCGCCCCGGCGCTTGGCTGACAGGGCGCGATAGGCGTAGATGCGTGACCGGTTGAGCGAACCCAATGGGCGGTGCGCGGCCAGGGCGTGGGAGGGGCAGAACGAGAGCCCTTCGACGTACCGGGACGCGGCTTCGGAGTAGGCGTCCTGGGCCGAGAAGCTGAGTCGGGCAATCGGCAGATAGGGCGAATGGTTTTCGGACCACTCGGCGTTAGCATTCTCAACCGGCATGCTTTTCGGATCGGTCATGAGCTGGGCGCTGAAGACATATTCAGCATCGTGGGTGCTGAAAAAATCAACCACGTCGACGCGAAGGCCGTTCTCGCCCTGCGGTTCGAAGGTTTTGCCTTCGAGCTCCTGGAGTCCGGGCGTGGTGGGGGCGACGCTGAACTTGGCTACGTAGTCGCCGTAGCGGTAGGGGGTTTGCGAGTAGTAACACTCGGCTAGCGGGTGCAGGAAGGGGTGGCCGAAAAAGTCGAGCTGGCTTGAGTCGAGGCCGACGGCGTGAAGCACGGCGTTGGACCCGCGGGCTACGCTGCTGACGACGCCTTTGGTGGTGTCAGATAAGTGCGGGGCAATTTCGGCGTTCGGCTTGAATGCTTGCAGGAAGCTTTTCGCGCCGGGGACGATGAAAACTTTGCCGGTGTCGAAGACGAAGTCTTGCGTGTCGGCCGCGTGGCCGGGGATTTTCTCGCCTTGAACGCCCAGGACCTTAATCGCGATGCCGCGTGGGACCGAGACTTTGCGATCGTCGGTGAGCTCGCCGGGGGTGTGGGCGAGGCGGACGATTACGTCGTAGTGCTTGCCGGGCTCGGCGAAAAGGCCCTGGCGGAGCGGCTCGGGCAGGTTGGGCTCGACCGTCAGGGTGCCGCGGACGGCGCCGTGGGCCTTGGCATGGGAGATACGGACGGGTTCGTGGTCCTTTTCGCGCACGGTGTCGGCACCGTGGGACATGAGGGCGGCGATCTTTTCGAAGGTTTCCTGCTCGTCGGGTTCGATGGTTTCGAGGGAGTCGGAGTAGCGGGTGTACGGGGCGTTAACGGCTGGGGTGCTCATGCGGAGTGGCCTTTACTCGGGAGTAAATAGTTAGGATGCGGGTGGGTCCATGGGGTGGTTGTGTTTCGGCTCTGCTGGAGTAGTTTTGAGCGGAGGGCGCTTTGCTTTACGCACAGCAGGGAGAGTTGATGTGTGCACGGGATGAAACCATTTGCTAATCTCGACGCGTTTTGTTCCGGCTCACGGGTGAGGGTTTCAAGGTTGGTCATTTCTCTGCTGTTGGCCTGATATTCTTCTTCAAGCACGCGTTAGTTCCCGTGCAAAGAGGTGTCCCCTGCGCCGCTCCGATATTTTGATTGTGTTCCGAAGTGCCGGATTTTCTGCTTCCGCCTTGGTTCTTCTTACGGCGGGGCTTGTCGCCTGCGGTGGCAGCAGTGGCGGCAGCAAAACTCCCGCGCCGCCGCCTCCCGCCACAACCGACTTCTCGAACACCGTCTTTATTGGCGACTCGCTCAGCGCCGGTTTTCAGAACGGGTCACTGCTGGACACGCAGCAGCCGAATGGCTGGGCCTCTCTGGTTGCAAAGCAGATAAACACTCCGATTACTTTGCCGTTAATTGCCGCCCCCGGAGCGCCCGCCGTAATGCAGCTGGTGAGCGTGGGGCCGCCTCCGGTGACTACGACCGAGTCAGGGGTGAGCAGCGGGCGGGATAACCCGTCAGCGCAGCCTACGGACCTGGCCGTGCCCGGGCACCATCTACACGACCTGATTAACGCCGGGCCGACCATCGCGCCTACCTCGGCGGAAGACATTATTACTACGCTGGTTTTGGGCTTCCCTGTTGGCAACAACAATACGCAGCTCCAGGAAGCAATTGCGCTGAAACCTACGACCTTATTTGTGTGGATCGGCAGCAACGATGCCTTGGTCGCCGACGATACCGGGATGCCTTCGTCGATGACGCCGATTGCGAGCTTTACTTCCGATTTCACGCAGCTGATGACGACGCTGCACAGCAAAAGCTCGGCCCGGCTGATTGTGGCGAACCTGCCGGACGTGACCGCGATTCCTTACCTGACGCCTGCCGCGATGATCCTGTCGGAGACGTCTGCGCAGACGGGCCAGTCCACGGCACAGCTGGGTGCGGTGCTGGGGCTCGCAACGGGCGACCTGGTGACGGCCGCGGGCCAGAAAGAGGTGCAGCAGGCGGTCAGCGACATCAAGAGCGGCAAGACGCCCACGCCGCTTGACGATGCCGGGGTGCTGACGGCTGCGGAGGTGCAGCAGGTGCAGGCGCTCGAGGACCAGTACAACCAGGTGATCGCGCAGCAGGTTTCGGCTGTGGGCGGGACGCTGATCGATATGCACGCCTTCTTCCAAACATTGGGCGCGGGGCAAACGATCAACGGCGTGAATGCAACAACCGGGTATCTCGGCGGATTGTTCGGCCTGGATGGGATTCATCCGACAAATACTGGGTATGCCTTGGTGGCGAATCAGGTGATCGATTCCTTGAACACGAGCCTGAAGACCACGTTTGCCGATGTGGATGTGAGTACGATCGCCAGCACCGACCCGCTCTTCGGGCCAAACATCAAGCCGACAGCGCCGGCGGCGCATATTTCGGCCGAGGCGGCGAGACGGGCTGGGGTGCTGCTGCACAGGTAGACGGGTGCGTAGGAGGCACGAAGCCGGCGGGGGAAGCTTTGCTTTTGCGGAAGGTTTTTGCGGAAAGCTTTAAGCAGACCGATGGCACTCTGGGCGACCGGTTTGGCTCGTTTTCTAAGGAGAACCTCAGCCGATTCCCGCAGTTCGGTTCGTGCATCCCTGGCGCGCCGTCGTCCTGTTCACCGGCCTGGCGCTCATCCTCGTTGAGAGTACGACGCCGTTCACCCGAACACGGCGCAAGACGCGCCGCGACAAACTCTGAAACGGCTTACTCCTGGGCGCCCGCTGGCCACACGTACGTAGCGAGCGAGCCGGGCGGCAGCGCGGTGCGCAGGGTGCGCCCGCGCCAGCTTATGTTGCATTCCTGCTGCGTGGCTGCGTTGTTGAGCACCAGCAGCGCGATCGATCCGTCGACATTCTGAAATGCAACTGTTTCGAGGCTATCGAGGCCGAAAGAGTCAGAGCCGATGCGGGTTGCGCCCGGCTGTACAAAGCGGCTCGCGTGGCCCAGCGCATAGTAGTCGCCGTTGTAACGTACCGTCGCGGGGCTCTGGTTCAGATTCACGGTTACAAGCCCACGGCAGGTGCCGCAGCCGCCCGCGTGGGGGCTGTGGTCCTGGTCGAGCGCGATGCCCCACAGCACAACCGCCTTGGCCCAGTTGCGCGTCGAGCCGATCAGCAGGTGCGTGGTCGAGAGCAGCGGGCTTTCCTTTTGCCAGGTCCCGCCCGAGCACTCCGTAAGCCAGATGCCCTTGCTGGGAAAGCGGTCGTGGATGGCCGCTTGCGCGCTCGGATCGCCGCCGTAGCAGTGCAGGGCGGATCCGGCTACGAACGGAGCCGCCGCAGGGTCCGCGAGCACGGCGAGCGGGTACTCGGGATGATCCCAGTTGTGGTCGTAAGCCAGCACTTCGGTTTTGAGCCCGGCGCGCCTCAGATCGGGCCCCAGATCGTCGCCGATCAGCCGCTTCTGCTGGCCGGCGAGCATCAGCGTTCCGGGGAAGTCCGTGGTGTCGTGCAGCGGCTCATTCTGCACGGAAAGGTATTTCACCGGCACGCCGGCCTTTTGAAACGCCTCGACGGATCGCACCAGGTAGTTGGCATAGGTGGCCATGGCGTCCTCGCGCAGCGAGCCGCCGTCCATGGTGGGCGCTGACTTCATCCAGGCCGGCGGACTCCACGGCGTCACCATCACGGTGATGGCCGGGTTCAACTGGAGCGCTTCGCGCAGCACCGGAAAGATGTAGGCATCGTCATGCGCGGTCGAGAAGTGGCGCAGCTCCGGGTCCTGCTCGCCCCGCGGCATGTCGTCGAAGCTGGAATGATCGCGCGAAAGGTCGCTCGCGCCAAGGGGCTGGCGCAGAAAACTCAAGCCGATGCCGCGCTTCGGGTCGAACAGCTGGGTCATCACCTGCTGCCGGGTCGCGGGCGGCAGCCGGTCGTGCAGCAGCCAGGCCGCGCCATCGGTGATGGAGGCGCCGAAGCCGTCCATCGTCTGGAATCGCTGCTTCTCGTCGACAGTAATGGTAAGCGGCGCGGCTGGCGTGGAGCGGCCGAATGCCGCGTCCGGCTGGGGCGCCAGGGTGTTCGAAAGGTCGGCGGTGGTGCGGTAGCTATGCACCGTTTGCGCGGCAGCCGGAAGGCAGCAGAGCAGCAGGAGCGAAAAGGCGCAACAATCGATCCGAGAAATCACAGACTCTCCTCAGCAGGCAGAAAGCAAACTCAGGATGGAAAGGTCATCCTTCGCTACGCTGGGGATGCCCGAGCTATCCCCAGTGCAGCTACTCTAACGTCCCCTTAAAAGTAAACCTTCGCCGCCAGCTGGGTCACATGAGGGCCGCCCGGGCCAGTGGGACCGTTCGAAGCGGTTGGATGGCCAAAACTCTGGCCCTTGGCGATCGAAAGCAGCGTATAGGTACCATTCTCGTTGTAAGCCGGCAAGGTGATGTTGGCGCCGTAGTCGTGGCCGTAGAAGTTGGGATGGTTGATCACGTTAAAGAACTCGCCGCGAAGCTGGACGTATCGGCCCTTGTCCGCGCCGCCAGACTGAAGTTCTTGATCGCATCGGTATTGATGGTGACAGGTGTGCCGCTGTTATCGCCGGAGTCCACGTTGGACGATCCATCGATCGTGAAGTCGTGCTCGTTGGTTCGCGTCCCGTTGATGCTGTATGTCGTCAGGCCGCCTGTACCGGAATGCCGAAGTTTCCCGCGCCGTCGACACCCGGGATGACCGCAGGATTTCGAGCACGTTGCGCCCGTTCAGAGCAGTATCCTTGAGCTGCTTGCCGGTGATCCAGAGTGAGTTCACTCACCCGAATGCCGCCAAGAAGTTCGCTGCAGCTCTACCTTCTTTCGACGGCACCCCTGCGCCGCACCGAGCAACCCTAGCTCCTGATCCCGGCTAACATTGCAGAATGGAACCAAGGCTAACTATTCAGACGCCACGATGATTGCGGCTCATTCAGGTGGCACTCTACCTCTGACGAAGCAACGAGTCGTAAGGTTCCCGATGGAAGGCAAGAATGATCTCTTTCACACATTCTCTTACGAACTTACCGCGACCACGAAACCTGAACAAATCGGCTGTCTGATGGCCATTGCCGATCCTAAACTTTGCATGATGGGGTTCGATAATCCATTCATGAAACCGGCCTGGTGGGGGGCCGCTTCAGAAGTCCCTGGAAGCCTACGACTTCCCTCCTGGAGTGCTTCGCTCCATTCAGAATGGCAATGCTCTACGGCTGTTCCCGAAGGTGGAGGCACGGCTGAAGCAGGCTGGTTCCTTGAGGTAGGCTGCTGCCTCCTTACGCCGGTCAAATAGGTAGAATGGACTAGAGGAGTACAAAATGAAAATCTTTGTAGCCGGTGCGACTGGGGTCATCGGCAAACCTCTTATCTCCCGTCTCATCGCAGAAGGCCATGAAGTGGCCGGGCTAACGCAGTCAGCGGCTGGAGCTACAAGATTGCGCGAACAGGGTGCTGAGGCGATCATCGCAAACGCACTTGATGCGCAGGCGTTGGACGATGCCATTCGATCGACAAGCCCCGAGATTGTCATCGATCAACTAACCTCTCTTCCGAAGAATCCAGCAGACATGCCGAAAGCCGCTGCGGGTGACGCGAGATTACGATTGGAAGGCGGCGGCAACCTCCTCCGTGCTGCACAGAATCACGGAGCGAGACGCTATATCCAGCAATCAAGTGCCTTTTTCCTCACCGCAGACCAGGGACTTGCCGATGAACAATCACCGCTGGCGACTGGTGCAAGTCCAGGGATCGCCGCTAGCGCCCGGATGTATACGGAGTTGGAGCGACGGCTAAAGACCGCCTCAGCGATCGAAGCAGTGATTCTGCGCTACGGCTTCTTTTACGGTCCGGGCACCTGGTACGCCCCTGATGGAGGATACGCCGAGATCGTACGGCAGCATCAGTATCCAATTATTGGGAGTGGATCGGCGGTGTGGTCATGGATTCACATTGCTGATGCCGCCGAGGCGACGGTTGCAGCCCTGTCGCTTGTCCCTGGCGTTTTCGACATTGTGGATGATGACCCATCGGAGGTAGGCGTGTGGCTGCCCGCCTTCGCCGCCTCGCTTGGGGCACCACCGCCTGCTAACGTCACGGAGCAAGCTGCCCGCGAATCTTCCGGTGACGATGCTGTGTTCTATGGAACGAAGCTTGTCGGAGCCTCCAACGCCAAGGCGAAACGTGTCTTTGGTTTTAGTCCGCGGCGCTTAGAATGGATAGACGGCAAAACTGAACGATAAGTGCTGAACCGCGGTAGGAGGCTCGTCAAGCTGATGACGACCTTTTGTCGGGTCACGAAGACGCGTTGGTGAGCAAGCTTAAAGTGCTGTCCTCCGCGACGAACCGTTCCAGGGCATTGCTTATGGTCACGACGTTGTGAAAGATCAGGAGATTGGCGACAGCTGTCGGCTGTTTCGGCTCTCCTTTCAACCGGTGCCATGGACTCTTGTTCTCGTTCTCGATGCGGGTAAGCAGCAGGGCCAACCGCTCCCGCGCCGCGGTATCGAGCCGGTCGGGAGCAAGTGCCTGGTACGCCCGGTTGACTACCGCGTGGGCATGCTGCGCGGCTTGCTGCAAACGGAAAACGCCGGAAGCTCAAACCGCTGCCGGACCAGTTGCTCAAGCGCCATATGGGGTCACGACACCAAACGTCAAAATCGTACGCTAAGAGCAATTCATCCAATGATTCGCTCTTTGGTTGCTATAAGCGCACGGGAATGCTTCAATCGGAGTAGTGCGTAGACTTTTGCCCATTTTGCTGCTGGCGGGCTTGATCCTGCCGCTTTTCGCTCCGCTGCTGGCTTTCGGGCAGAACGCAGAATCCGGCCTGCCTGCGTGCTGTCGCCGGAACGGGAAACATCACTGCGCGATGAGCATGGCCGAGAAGAGTCAGCTCGCCGCTCTGGACACGGCTCCCAAATGGACTGCTCCCGCAGATAGGTGCCCTTGTTGTACGGTATCCTATGCTCCTGGTCATTTCCACGATGTGTTTGCAGCGCCCCCAGCTGAGGCTTTTTGCGCAGAGATTTCCAGTCATCCGGCTGGCGTGATTCAAGCTGAATGCAAACGTCGCATTTCACGCGACCGATCCCGCCAAAAACGCGGTCCTCCCGCAATCCTGAGCTAATCCATCGTGCGGAAGAAGTGCTCCTTCGTTTAGAGGGAGCGATCCTCTTTTTCGCCTCAGGATTGTAGGGCTGGTCTGGGTCTTTCGCCCCGAGGAGCTCTGGTGTACTGGCCGGAGACAGGCCCTCCTGCCAATCGAGATAACTATGAACCGCCGCTCCTTTGGAGAGCAGGTTGGAGGCGGAGCGTCATGGACGGCGCTCGCAGCTTTCTGTCTTCTCTCAACGCTCCCGCTGTTCGGCCAAGAGTATGGATCGATCTCAGGTACAGTGCTGGATTCGACTGGAGCCTCTGTTTCCGGTGCCAACGTTACCGTCACCCAGCTCGACACCGGCCATCAGACAACCGTCATCACGAACAGCTCTGGGAATTATGTGTTCCCGTCGCTTGCCCCAGCGCACTACAGCGTGCAGGTCACGGCGCGGGGTTTTCAGGGATTCGCGAAGTCTGACTTGGCCCTGCAGGGGAACCAGTCCCTGAGCGTGGGCGCGAAGCTAAATGTGGGCAGCGTCAGCGAAACAGTTCAGGTGACCACGGCCACGCCCAACAGCGATGCTGCGCCCGATGCCAGTTCGGCCACGCGCACCAGCACGCCGCTGATCGAAGTGCCACAATCGGTCCAGGTCCTCACCCGCACACTGATTGAGGAGCAAGACCGCCGCACGCTGGGCGACGCGTTGGTCAATGTATCCGGCGTGAGCCCGACAAAGCCAGAAGAAGCACTGTTGACCGCACCGGTTGTGCGCGGCTTCCCTGCCGAGGTTTATCTGGACGGGTTGCCCGAGTACGGCGCGACGGAGACGGCCAACGACCCGGCGAGCCTTGTCGGTACGGAGAGGATTGAGGTGGTGAAAGGGCCGACTTCGACCGTGTACGGCGGCGGCGCGGGAGCGCCTTTGGGCGGCCTCATCAACGTGGTATCGAAGCAGCCGGAGACCACGGCAAAGGGCTTTGTGGCCCTTCGCGGCGGCAGCTTTTCGACGCTGGACCCCTACGCCGACCTGAACGTGCCCTTGGAATCCGCGATCGCCATGCGAGTTACGGGCGAATATCAGCACAACGAAAGCTGGATCGATAGGGTGGAGGGCGAGCGCTGGTCCGCGCAGCCGAGCGTATCGTTCCATCTGGACCCAACGACCCAACTGTTGGTGCGGGGACAGTACGATCGGCGTGACCAGGTTGAATATTCCGGTTTGCCCGCTGCTGCAGCGCTCGCCGCCGAGCTGGATCGCAGCGCGTTCCCGGGCGCAACAACGGGCCAGCCGCGGACCGCAATCCAGAACAGCGCGGAGACGGTTGAGCTCCGGCACGGGTTCTCTGACAACATGCGGTTTGCCCTGACCGGGCGTTATTACAACAGCAACTTCCGCGAGTATGGCAGCTTTGCCTTTCCGGATTTCCTTCCGCCCGATCCAGCTACTCCAACCGCTTATCCAATCTTCTCCATTTATCTACCGACCAAGGTGAAAGAGGCCACGGTGGATGCCAACCTGCTAGCAAATGTTCATGGGCTCGGCGGTCGCCACGCGCTGCTGGGAGGCTTCAACTACGACCACACCAATTTCGAGGGCGATCTTGGTTTCGATGGCGTGCCCGTGGGTGTGCTTGACCTGGCGCGGCCGAACTACACGCTCTCGTTTGGAGCGACGCCCACAGTAACCACGTTCCAGACCAACCGTTACGAAACAGTTGCGGGCTACGTGCAGGATCAGGCGACCTACGGCAGGCTTCACTTGCTGGGCTCGTTGCGTTTGACTCACTTCGGGTTGCGCCAGACGGAGCAAGGTGTGGATACGAGTTACTTACGTCCGAACCCGAGGCTCGGAGCGACGGTGGACCTTGCACGTGGTGTTGCGCTGTATGCAGCCTATGCGACCGGATTTCGCGGCGCGGTCAACTTCATCGGCCTCACGCCACCCAAGCCTGAAACCTCTCGCAATGCCGAAGGGGGGCTAAAGCTGGCGCTGGCCCGCATCGGCCTGTCGGGTACGATCGCCGCGTTCCAGCAGACGCGCCGCAATGTTGCTACGGTGGACCCCACGAATCCGCTCTACTCCATCCAGACCGGCGAGGAGCGCGCCCGTGGAGTGGAAGCGGATATGCTTTGGGAGCCGATGTCCGCCTTCTCGCTCCTCGCGAACTATGCCTACACCGGCGCGGAAGTGACGCAAGATACGGTCATTCCAGTCGGCGACAAGCTGCCGCGCGTGCCCCGGCATAGCGGCCGAATCGCAGCTCGCTACCGGGTACAGAACGGGCGCGCCAAAGGACTTTCGTTCGGGGCTGGCGTCACCGCGTTCAGCCGGCGCGAGGTTTACTTGCCGAACACGGTGTCGACGCCGGGTTACCCGGCGTTCGACGCGCAAGCCGCCTATGGTATCGGCCGCTACACGATGGAAGGTTCGGCCATGGATCTGGGGGATCGCTACACCTTTGACCCCTACGCGTACCTGTCCCCGGTCGTCATCCCGAACCAGCCACGCTCCGCTTACATCACGCTGAAAGCAAACTTCTAAAGGACCCGAATATGACCGATATCAACCGCCGCAAAGCAGCTCTCTTCGCGCTACTCGCCCCCTTTGCTCCTTACGCCCTTCGTGCCGCTGGCGCGCAAACGGCTGCCACCCAGCACAAAATGCCCGCGATGGGTCCCGACATGAAGGAGGTGCATTGGGAGGGAAACGAACAGATTGCCATGCTGATGTACCCGGGCATGACCGTGCTCGACCTGATTGGGCCGCAATCGATGTTCGGCTCGCTCATGGGCGCGCAAGTGCTTCTTGTAGCAAAGTCTCTCGATCCGGTGACGAGCGACGCGGGTGTAACAATTACGCCGACCGCAACCTTCAATACCTGCCCTCATGACCTTACCGTGCTATTTACGCCGGGCGGCACGGACGGCACGTTAGCGGCTGCCACGGACCCCGAAACGCTCGCCTTCATAGCCGATCGGGGAGCCCGGGCGAAGTACGTCACCAGCGTATGCTCGGGCTCGCTCATCCTTGGGGCGGCGGGATTGCTGCAAGGCTACAAGGCCACTTCACACTGGTCCGTACGCCATGTTTTGTCTGGGTTCGGCGCGATCCCAACGGACGCTCGCGTGGTGCGCGACCGCAACCGCATCACCGGCGCAGGCGTGACCGCGGGGCTCGACTTCGGCCTCACCATGGTCGCCGAACTGCGCGACCCGATCTATGCCGAATGCACCCAGCTCGTGAGCGAGTACGACCCCGATCCGCCGTTCAATGCCGGCTCCCTGAAAACTGCTCCCGCCGGGGTGAAGACCGCTATGGTCGAGTTGCTCGCCGGATTTACAAAGAAGGCCGAGGCGTTGGCGGCTGCAAAGAAGGGCTGAACTACAACGCGCGGGCTCCGGCTTCCGTAAGTCATTCGGGATAAGCAGTCTCTCTCGCCAGGGATGGTCAAGACCGCGCACTCGCCAGCATTTCGTGGACGGAGCCGCTGGTCATCCTCAACGCAAACGCGGGTGCGATGCGGCTTAAAAGATGAAGGACGTTGCTGCTGCCCGGACGGATCTCCAGCCGGTCGCGTTTAAGCCCCTCAATTGCTTTCTTCACCAACGTCTTCACGTCCATGTTGGAGCTCGCCTTTACGTCGCTCGCACTGAATGCATTCTGCAGCGCGGTTTCCGTAGAAGGGGGAGCGAGCTCGAACACGCGAATCTGCGTGTTCTTGAGCTGAACCCGCAGTGCTTTGGTAAACGCGTGGACTCCAGCTTTGGTAGCGCTGTAAACCGGCGAGATGGGGAATGGGACGAACGCCAGTCCTGATGACACGTTGATGATCGCGGCGTCAGGCTTGTTTTTCAGATGAGCGAGAAACTGCTTCACCATGCGGATCGGCCCGTTCAGATTGATGTCGATCTCACGAGTGATGTCGTCCAGATCGACGCTGGAGTTCTGCAGATTTATCTTGCGCATGATGCCGGCATTGTTGACCAGAACATTTAGATCGGGATAATCCCTGGTGACTATTGCGTACAGCTCGGCAATGGCCGCCGGTTCCGACACGTCGCTCTTGATCGCCACAAGATGAGGGTGTTCTGTCGCGAGAGCATCGATCTTGTCCTGCTCGCGGCCGGTGACGATCACCCGGTTGTTCAGCTTGGAAAGTTCCAACGCGAGCTCAAGCCCGATGCCCGCCGTACCACCCGTAATCAGCACTGTATTTCCTGTCATTCTCATAAGGTTTCTCCTGTGCACGCGCTATAGTGAATGTATCCCCTGGACACAATGTTGTCAATGGGCACATTACCTGGGAAGAGTAATGAAAGGGAAAAGTTGTATGGCAACAGAGATCGAAGCCGGGAAACCGGCGAAACGCGCCTACCATCATGGCAATCTCAGGACGGCCGTATTGCAGGCGGCAGAGAATGCTTTAGAAAACGGAGGCATCGCCGGCATTTCCCTCCGTGAAATCAGCCGCGAACTGGAGGTAAGTCACACCGCTCCGAGGCGGCATTTCGAAACTAAACAAGCGTTACTGGATGCCCTCGCCATCCACGGGTACGAGCAGCTCGGCCATAGGTTGGCCCGCGCTCTTGCGCTCCCGGGCACCTCCTTTGAGGTCAGGCTCCAACGTGCGACCGCGGTCCTTGTTCGCTTCGCGTTGAAGCACCCGGCCCTGCTGGGTCACATGTTCGCGGCGAAACATCAGCCTGAAGCATCGGCAGAACTGTTAGAAGCGAGCGTGGTCTCCCTTTCCCCCGGTGTCAGCCTCATCGCCGACGCTCAGAAAACCGGCGATGTGGTTGCCGGTGATCCGGAATTGCTTGCCCTCGTCCCGTTTGCGACCGTGCAAGGGCTCATTGTCGTGTCCAGCAATGGATCCTTCAAAGGGCTGTCGCTGGAGAAACTGGTCGAGTATGCAACCGGTCAGATTCTGGTGGGTCTGCGTCCACGGAGTTAGGCGCCTGTGCGGCTTTACAGCTCTGCTTGTTTCGCGGTCCCAAGCAGCTTCGTGATGCGCCCGCGACGTCCGCGCCGGCAGGCAAGAAGACGACCATCGTGAGGTCCTGCCGGCCATCCACCCCGAAGATCGAGGCTTCAAAGCTGACCTTTCTAAGAACCGGATGCCTCAGCTGCTTTACGGCGTGAGGAGTGTGCGACACATCGTTGTCCTGCCACATCGCTTTGAAGACCCGGCTGGAGCACAAGAGCTCATCAATCAATGCGGCTACTTCCGATCGCGAAGAAATCTGCCGAGTGTCGGGCCGACGTCTTCGGCCACCGTCAGACTAGTAGCAATCGTTATAGGATAAATCCTCGTCTTTACTAGGATAGCGGTTCCACCGACCATAGGATTCAGGGGGGACTGCTTACTGCGGCGTCCAGGTGGGGTGGGCAGTGAACAGGCCACCCAGGTAGCCGAGTTGGTAGACGAGAAAGCTTCCGAAGCAAAGGCTGACCAGGCCGGAGGCGACTCCGAGATAGCGGCTTAGCTGCGGCATCTTGTCGCCTGCGTAGACCAGCGGCAGGGACATGGCCGCGGTCATACCCATCATGCCCAGCATGGTGCCCAGGCCGAAGACGAGCAGATAGCTTACGGCCCAAAGGGGATTGTGGACGGTGGAAAGCACAAGCAGCGCGACCGCGGCCGAGCCGGCAAGTCCGTGGACCAGGCCGATGCCGAGGGGGCGCAGGTGCCCGTAGACGCGGCTGCGGCCCGCGCCCGTCTCGATCGGGAGAGTGCTTCGAGGCGACTGCGGTTTGAGCGGGTTCAGCCGGCGGCTGCCAGGGGTGAAGCGGGCGGTGAGCTTACCCATGACGCCGGTCAAGTTCAGGATGCCGAGCAGGATCAGCATGAGGGCGACGCTGAACTCCATGGACAGCCCGATGCGCGGGGGAATGGTGATGCCGCACAGGATGATGAGGCAGCCGACGACGAAGATGGTGAGGGTGTGGCCCAAGCCCCAGAGTGTGCCGATGAGCGCGGCGCCGCGGATGCTGCGCTGTTTGGTAACGATGGTGGAGATGGCGACGACGTGGTCGGCGTCGGTGGAGTGGCGGATGCCGAGCACCAGTCCGACGCCGGCGATGAACAGCATGGGGCCCAACTTGGCCTGGGAGAAGCTGTGGGCGGAGATGCCGGTTGCGGCGAAGGCGCGTATGGCGATCGCGAAGCCCAGGACCGACATAAAGGCGGCGGAGGCGACGGGGAGCCAGCGCCTGGTGACGGGGCCATCGACCTTGAGGCGGCTCATGAAGCGCCGCGCGTAGACCATGAGAAGCCCGAAGCCGACAAGCACCGCGGCCAGGCCCAGGCTAAAGGCGGTGATGAGAAAGAAGCCGAAGCCGACGCGGTGGAGGGCAAAGGCGCTGAGCAGGACGACCAGGGCGGCGGGGCAGGGGATGATGCCGCCGGTGATGCCGAGGGTAAACAGCTGGGGGAGCGAGACGGTTTTCGGCGCGCTTGCCGGGGGAGCGCTTGCGGGCTTTTTGGATGAAAACCAGTGGCCGTGCATTTGGCCGGCGGTGTGGGTGTGTTCAATATCGAGCCCGGTCCAGCGGCGCAGGAGAAGGTAGCCGCCGAGGGCGGCGATGGCAAGGCCGGACAGCATGCCGAGCCAGGGGTAGAGCTGCTCGGGCAGGATGTAGCGCGATGCGTAGAGCGTGACGGCGCCGAGGGCGAACACGCTTGCGGTGTGCGCGGCGGTGACCACGAGGCCGAGCAGGATGGCGTGGCGGGCGGTGCCGCGGGAGCCGACGAGGTAGGCCGCGACGATGGTTTTTCCGTGTCCGGGTTCGAGCGCGTGGAGCGCGCCGAGGCCCATGGAGATGAACGCGGCGGTGAGCAGGAACCACAGGCTGAGGTGCTGGGTGGTGATGAGTTCGGTAAAGGCGCTGCGGGCGGTGCCCTGGCGGTTGGCGGTGATCCGCAGAGGGGCGGGCGAGGAGGAGGAGGAAGCGAGCTGCGGTAGAGAAAGTGAGGGACGCGGCTGAGCCGGTTCTGTAACGGCTTTTCTGGAAGCGTGTAGCTCCGAAGACGAGCGCGAGCCTTCGCTCGCGCCCGTACTGTTGGATGGAGAGAGGGAATGTTTTTTAG
>CAXTVG010000021.1:0-15277 GCA_964247505.1 uncultured Acidobacteriaceae bacterium | reverse complement strand
ACTCCTCCATCGCCTCCACCAGCTCCTCATACCGCTCATACCAGTCGCTCGCCGTTTCATGGAGAAACGCGACGCCCTGATGCACAAAGCCAATCTGCACAAAGCCGACCTTGCCGACATGCTCGCGCAGCGCGTCCACCTCGTCGAACTCCGGCGCGTCCTCGTCGGGGAAGTTCTGCTCGCGCAGCCGCTCCACCATCGCGTCCAGTTCTTCATTGTCGATCGTGACGTCGCTCAGGGTCAGGAAAGGCGCGCCCGCGGCTTTCGCGGTCTCGACCAGGCGCTTCCAGCCATCCGGGTCGCCGTCGTCCTCCCACAGCACCGTAGGCACGTCCTCGCCCACATATCCGGGAAACTGCCGCAGCCCGTGGCCCGAGAGAAACGCGACCATGTCGTCCTTTAAACCGTGGAGGTCATCCTGTGCCATAGCCTCCATTCTCGCAGGTTCGCCGGGCGAGCGCGAGGGGGCTTTTCGCGCGGCGCGTGTGCTAGACTCGCCCCCAAGCTTATGATTTTTTCCCGCGAGTACGTCGGCTATCTGGGGCGCAAAACCGTCGAGCACCTCATCCAGGCCAAGATGATCAAGACCGGCCAGTTCAAGCACGCCGAGGAGCGTGTCACCGCTGCGATCCAGGAAGAGTTGGCGCTGGAAGACAGGATCAATGAGGAAGTTCGGGTCATCCTGGAGCAGATCCAGGAGGACATGCGCCGCTCGGGCGCCGAGTACAGCGAGATGTTTAAAAAGGTGAAGCAGCAGCTGGTGCGCAAATACAAGGTGGTGCTGTGAGGATTTCGCCAGACAAGGTCAACAAGCTTGCCCATGCGGTAGCCGATACCCTGGCCGGGATCGACGAAGTGGAATTTCAGGAAGATCGCGACACCATCCGCAAGGAGGCGCGCAACTATCTCCAGACGCTTCTGGCCGAGGAGATGCGGATCGATCAGGCTGCCCGCGCCAAAATCACCTCCCAGCGCAAAATCATCATGGAAGGCACGCAGGAATGGAACATCCTGTACCGCAAGTACTACAACGATGAGGTGAAGCGGCTGGGGATTTAGCCGTCACGGCTGCGCGAGCCGCTGCTGTTTTTCGCGTCTCTTCCGCAGGAAGTGATTCTGGATGTCGGGCCAAAACTCCTGCAGCTCGGAACCGACGGTGCCTTCCGCGGTGACCGTGAGCGCTCCCGTGAACGTCTTTCCGAGCCCTCGATCGTCGGAAGGGTAGTACACATTCGAGATGCCGCCCGCGATGATGTTGCCAAGCACATTGGCGTAGTTCGGGCCCCAGGTTCCGGAGTCGCGCTTGCACCAGAGCGCAGTGAAGGCGGAGTAAAGCGCGCGGTGCGTGTAGCCGTGGCCTTCGCCGTCGCGAAAATAGCGGGGATCCTCATGAAATGCGGAGGTGAGCACGGCATTGCCCCAGAAATTGCCGTCGAAAGTGTCCGCATAGGAAGCCGCATAGCGTTTTAAGTAGCCCTGCGCCCCCTGCCCATAGCCCGCGTTGCTGCCCTTGGCCTGCCCGATCCCCGCCACAAAGGCGTCCAGCACAAAAATGTACGGGTCGGTCGAGCTTTTCCAGAATAGTGTGAATTTTTGCTTGGGAGTCAGCGGTTGGTACTGCCCCGCATAGTTCACAGTTGAAAACTCCGGGATAATGCCGAAAATGCGCTGGTGCTCTGCTTTTTCGAGCGTGTAATTCTTGTCGCCCGGCTGCGGCAGCGTTATGGTCCCTTTCGTGGGCGGCAGGGGCGCCTGCTGCCCCGCTTGCGGAATCTTCGCATCGGGCGCATCGGGAAGAGAAGAGTCCAACGAGCTAAGGGCGGATGCGCCCCGGCAAAAACACGCAAGAGTAAGCGCGATGGCCGCCTGCTTCCAGAGAAGCCCGCGGTGCCCCCGATTTTGTTTCCTGTGTGCTGAATCTCTCATCCTGCTGGAATACCCCTCCGCTCAGCGCTGCCTGGCGGGTTTTCGTTGAAATGCGCGTGTGTACAATCGAGTTTACCTGCTGTGGGCCGCGCTTGCTTTTTCGGCTTTGGGATGCGAACCCGATACATCGCTCCGAGTTGTTCTCATGGTTTGGCGCCCGCTGCCGATGAAAGAGCAGACGCGCACGACGCCCGGCGCCGAAATGCCTGAAAAGTCGAGAAAGGTAACCTGCATGGCTGGGACACAACGCATCCTCGGTGTGGACTTCTTCTGCGGATCGGCGCGCGAAACCATCGCCCGTATGAGCCAGGGCGGCCTGCTGGTCGTGCCCGCGGCGCCGGCGCTCAAAGATCTGCCGACCAACCCCGACTACCGGGAAGCCCTTCTGCACGCCGATCTTGCCATCACCGATAGCGCGTTTATGGTGCTGATCTGGAACTTTATCAGCCGCCATCGGGTTCCGCGCGTGTCCGGCCTTGAATACCTGAAGGAACTGCTGCTGGAGCCGGATGTGCGCGAGCCCGGCAACACGCTCTGGATCATGGCCAGCCCCAAAAGCGCGAAAACCAACCTCGATTGGCTGCGTCGGCAGGGAATTGAGATTCGCGAGGCGGACGTCTACATGGCCCCGCTTTACAAGGGCGAGATCCAGGACGATGCGCTGCTCGCCAAAATGAGCGCGCATCGCTATCGGCACGTCGTCGTCACTGTCGGCGGCGGCACACAGGAGCGGCTCGGCCTTTTTCTTAAGCGCCAACTTCCCTACCTCCCCGCCATTCACTGCATCGGCGCGGCCATCGCATTTCTCTCCGGCGACCAGGTCCACATTCCTACCTGGGCGGACAAGACCGGCATGGGCTGGCTCTTCCGGTGCTTGTCCAAACCCAGCGCCTACGTGCCGCGCTACTGGGCCGCCCGCAAGCTCGTGTGGCTCATGCTCCGCTACCGCTCAGAGCTGCCCCCTCTGGAGGGTGCTGCTAAAGCTTGAACCCGGGCTGCTTCCGGCGCCCGGGTAAAGGTGCCCTTGGTAACGGGCGAGGTCTCAATTTTTGGCCCTGAATGGTTGCTGATCTGCTAATGTCAGATCGACGGAAGAGGGACTGGGCTGCGGAATGCGGGGAAGTGAACATTTTCGGAACGTGCTGGTCGTGTGGTTCGCCTCTCTGCTGGCCTGCTTTTCTGCCCTCGCGCAGGGTACGAAACCGCAAACCATCCGCTTCGTTCCCCTTGCCGATCGCCCCGTAAACTCCGCTCCTTTTCAGGTTGTCGCGCTTTCCTCGGCCTATCTCCCCGTCACGCTCCAGGTGCAGGGGCCCGCTATGCTTCAGGGCCGGCTGGTCACCCTGACCGGGGTTGGATCGATCACTCTCACAGCCTCGCAGGCCGGCAATGCCGAGTACGCGCCCGCTTCCGCGCAGATTTCCCTTCAGTCGACTCCAGCGCCTTCTGCGTTGAGCTGGTCGCCCCCGAGTATTCCCTACGGCACACCGGTCAGCTCGGCGCTGCTCAACGCCGCCGCTGTGGCATCGCCGCTGGTGGACCCTGCAGCGGATCAGGCGACCATCACCAGTCAGCTCGACACCTCTGCTCTCGGAGTTTCCGGGGCGCCTACCTACCCGGCCGGCTCGCCCGTGTTTCGCTTTGAAGGAAGCACCGTCACGCCTACAACCGATCCGAACGGCGGCGGCGGCTATAACGCCAACACGTTACCCGCGCCCTACGCGCTCGAGTTCCGCGTCGCCTTTACCTGCGATTGCCAGCAGTTTGAGTTCGTCGTCCAAGCGCGCAGCGCCCAATACCGCTTGTGGGTGGACGGTGCTTATGCCAC
Source organism: uncultured Acidobacteriaceae bacterium (assembly GCA_964247505.1). Classification (GTDB taxonomy): domain Bacteria; phylum Acidobacteriota; class Terriglobia; order Terriglobales; family Acidobacteriaceae; genus EB88. The sequence goes on along the minus strand of CAXTVG010000021.1, from coordinate 11,523 downwards.
GACCGACGCCATTCTGGAACCGCTCAAATACCCAGAGCACAATTTCGTACTGGTGCGATTCCCGGACAAGCGAAGCCGGCAGATCAAGATGACCGTCGGCGGAAACGCTCCATTCTTCGGCATCAACACAATCTCAGGGGACACGATCACAGCTCCGCAGAATCCTATCGGAGAGCGCGTCTTCATCTTTGGCGACTCCTGGACCGGGCCCACGATCCTTGAACCGATCCTGCCTCCCGCACAGCCGGGTCTCAACGGTTCCGGTTACCCGCAAACGCTTGGCGAGTACTTCAACTGGGATTACTCGGATGACGGCATCGGCGGCTCGGGATTCACAGTGCCCGGCACCGATCAGCTCAACCGCACGTTTGTGCAGCGCGTCGTCACGGACGTATGCCCGAACGCCCCGCAAGCAATTGTGCTGTTGGGCGGCACCAACGATGGCAACGCAACCGAGTCCGCCATGCAAACCGCAGTGAGCTCGACCCTCGCGGAGCTGAAAAGCTGCCTGCCAAACGTTCCCGTGTACCTTTACGGGCCCCAGTTCTCTATGCCTCCGCTCGACCAGGCAGTAGCCGCCGCTGTGGGCGCGGCCGCGCCTGGCGTCAGCTACACGGACATGGGCAACGCGGGGTGGTTCTACGGAAGCGAAACGGACCCAACCACGGGGAATAATTACCTGTACTTTGCCGGGCACCCCACTCCCTTGGGGCACGATTACCTAGCCGAGCAAATCGCGCAGGACCTGGTCACGAAGTTCCCGGACCTGCTCCCGAAGCCCTACCCGCTCTCTTCCCCAGTTCCGGTTGCGGGCACTACCACCTATTCCGTCGCGCCCGGCGCGATCCTGCCAGCCGGGCAGAACCCGGTATCGATCACGTTCACGCCCCAGGATGCAGCGAACTACGCTCCCGCCAATTTCACCGGCACGCTTACCGTCACGCGCGCAACCGCGGCAGTCGGATTGTCCGAGTCGCAGGCGAATGGGACTGTTACGCTGCAAGCGGTTGTTTCGCCCCAGATCGGGGGAACGCCCACCGGCACCGTGACTTTCCTGGATGGGGGCACGCCATTCGGTACTGCAAATCTGGTAAACGGAGTCGCTACGGGCAATTTCACCGCCGCCACTCTGCCGGGAGGGAACCACACTGTGACGGCAGTTTACGGGGGGGACAGCAACTTCCTCGCTTCACCGCCGTCCGCGGCACTTTCGGTCGTCAATACCGCTCCTGATTTTTCCTTCGTTCTCAAGCAGCAACAGGTCACCCTCGTTCCGGGCGGTTCCGCGACGGTTGCCCTCCAGGCCACGCCGGTAGGAGGCTTGGTCGGTGCTCTTAGCCTTAGCTGTCAGGGCCTCCCAAAAAACGCGAGCTGCTCGCTGACCGGCGCAACCTTCGCACCCAACCAGGCGCCAATTGCGGCCACGGTAACCATCCAGGCATTCAGTTCGAGCGCAGCTCTCGGCCCCATGAGTTCGCCCATAGGGCCGCGCTCGTGGCCCCTCGGCGAAGGAGAACTCGCTTGCGGCTGCCTGCTCGGGACCGCCGCTCTTTGGCGCAAGCGCCGCAAACTCGCCGGCCCGCTCGCCTCGGCTCTGCTCGCGGTCGCAGCGCTCAGCTTGGCGGCGTTTGCTTCCGGCTGCGGCTCGAGCTCCCACGTCGCGGATGCCACACCGGGAACCTACAATGTTGAATTGCAGCTGACGAGCGGCAGCGGCCCATCCGCGATCACCCACACGCAAACCGTAACACTTCTACTGCCCTGACTGAAGTGGCCCGTACGGCGCAAAAAGGGGCGGCGCCTCAGCACCGCCCCTTTCTCCATTTCTCCGCAAACTGATCACCAAACGTCAGGATTTATCGACTGACACGTCATGGTCGCGATCAAACGCCCTGCTCTGCTCTGACTTTGCCTCCGCATCATACTTCGCGGCCCTGGCTTTATCGACGAGCGTGTCTCCGGCGTCTTTTACATTACCCCAGGCCTCACGCGCTCCCCCTTTGATCTGATCTTCTTCCCCGGCGTCCTTTAGGTTTTGATTGCCAACGAGGGCGCCCGCAGCTTCCTCCACATGGCCGCCGATCTTCTGCATCACGCCCTTCACTGTATCGCCATTCATACTCGGCTCCTCCTTATTCACCCCTTTTATGGTGCAAAGAATGGGCATCCAGGTTGGCTTGAGGAAGAGTAAGCCCCATCGTCGATGGACGTCCGCTTGCAAACACCTCAAAACGATTCTTAGAACCAGGCGCTCTCCTGGACCCGTTAGTGGATCGTGGATGGACTCGGGCAGTGAAAACCCCATGCGCCGCGCACGCCTGGCGAGAATCGAAGCGCGTCGGCCATGGTCTTTTCGGCGCCCGCGTCATCGTGGAGAGCGCACTGTACGGTGGCGAGGTCGCGCGCCAACTCGATGAGGTCGGGGTTGCGCGCCAGCAGCGGCTTCCACAGATCGACAGCCGCCTGCAGCTGGCCTTTGCGCGCCAGCAGCACTCCAAGGTCCGTGCCTGCGGTCAGCTGTGTTGGGTCCTGCGCAAGGACCTCGCGGAAGCGCTTTTCCGATTCAGCCTCGTCGCCTCCAAGCCCGGCCAGAACACCCATGCCTTCGAGAACCGAAGGGTCGCGCGCGCCAGTGGCGTAGGCGGCGCGAAGCTGCCCCAGGGCACCGGTACGGTCCCGCGATTGGCCGTTCATCACAGCCTGATACGCGGCAACAGCCAGATCCCGGCCGTCCGCCTGCGGGGAAAAGATGGCGGTAAGCACACCCGCGCCCGAGACGGCCTGCCCGGTGCCCGGCAGCTCCGGCCGGCGCAGGATGCGGTGGTCCGTCCATGCGACATGCGGGATGTCTTCCGCCGAGGCGCGCGGCATGTGGCAGGCGGCGCAGTCCGTCTGCTCAGGATGATGGGTGCGCGCGAACTCGGGCGCGCCATGGCAAGCCAGGCACTTGCCGCGGTAAAATGCCGCGCGCTGCTCGGGCGCGGGGCGGCTGTGCGGGTCGTGGCAGCTGGTGCAGCTCATGCGGTCGCCGCTCGCTTGCTTGCAGCGGCTCGTGCTCAGCTGTTCCACCTCGCTCACGCTTCGGTTCAGCAGGCCTTTATCGCGCAAAACGAAGTAGGAAAGATAGTCGCTGATACGTTCGCCCGGCTTCCAGTCCAGGGCAGACCGCCCGGCGCGCGGCACCGTGATGTCTCCTTCCAGGTGGCAGGAAATGCAGATCGAATCGCGCCGGTCCGCGTCGAGTTTCGCCGGGTTGATAACAGCTGCCTTGCCCCCGCTGCGGACGTGCGCCGCTGCGTCGCCGTGGCAGGCCTCGCAGGTGATGCCGCCCTGCTGGAACGGCAGCCCGGCGAAGCGATTCAGAGTGCCGGGCTCCGCGTGAGCTACGCCGCTCATGTGGCAGCGCAGGCAGGCAGGCTCCATGGGAATCGCCGGGGGCATCTCAGGCAGGCTGCCGAACCCGGGTTTCAGGTCATAGGAGGCGGTTGCCGCATACCAGGCCACCGGCGATTCGAGGAGAAAACCGTCCTGCGTGTAAAGGTACGTGACGCCGAGGTGGCCGGAGCCCAGGAAATACTGAAGTTGCTGCTGCCCGCGGCCATTCTCGTTGCGCGGATCACTGAAGCTGAGCCAGGCCGAGCTTGCGCCCCCCGGCCCTTTGCTCTGCGACACCGCGTAGTGAACGCCGGACGCGGCGGCGGTAAACTCGCCCGGCAGCAGGTGGTCCACGGCGAGCCCGCTCGCGTGCGCCTTGGGCGTTTGAAGATAGCTCGCGGAAATAGCGCTGTGGCAGCGGGCGCAGGCAGCGTCCGCGGTCTCGACCGTCGTTTGCGCAGCGCCTGGAAGCGCGAACAGCACAGCCGCGAGCAGCCAGGAAAGACGGATGATCATCTCCCGGCAACTTTACGCAGAGTGGCGGTCGCGAGCAAACGAAATCAGCCGGGACGCGTGCCTGTCTCTGTTTCCGCAGACAAATCCACAAGCGCGAACAATTTAGCCTTGACACTCTCAGGAAGGGGCAGGCTATAGTGGTCGCCAACCGGAAAGAACTGTCCGGTCGCTTGGAATCGTTTCCATTTTTTCCCGCGCTACGCTGTTCTCATGCTGGGCGGTCGTCAATTAAGGTTGTGCGAAGCGCAATGCAGAGGCTTTCTTTTAGCCAGCACGTTCTACGGATTGTTTTTGAAGGAGCACCCGGAATCGCCGCCGCGGCTGAACGTCCAAAGCGCGTATCGAGGTTCGGGCGCTCCCATTTTGGGGGCTGTTCAGCAAGTACGCAGTAGGAGGAAAGATGATGCAAGTTCGGTTTTTCCGGGCAGCCGCAGGCCGGCATGTAAGGCATGCGGCGTTGACAACGACAGTTTCGCTTTGCCTGGGTGCGCTGGGCAGCGGAATGGCTTACGCGCAGGCCAGCGCGGGCCTGAACGGTACGGTGGTCGACTCTTCGGGAGCGGTGATCCCGAACGCCCAGGTCACGATCACTAATGAGCAAACCGGAACGGTGCAGAAGACGGTCTCTTCGAGCGCGGGCACCTTCGCGGCATCGGGCCTGACGCCCGACAAGTACAAGGTCACGGTGGAAGCGCCGGGCTTCAAAACGGAAGTGCAGAACGACGTCAACATCGAAGTCAGCGTGACCGCGACCTTGACCTTCACGCTCTCGACCGGCGAGGCCTCGCAAACCGTGCAGGTGACGGCGAACGCGATCTCGCTGAACACGACCTCGCCGCAGCTTGGCACCACGCTCGAGCCCGCGGTGGTGGCGGCGCTTCCGGTCGAGGTTTCGAGTCGCGGCCGCCAGATTGATTCCTTGCAGTTCACCGCACCCGGCACAACCGGCTCGACGTTCTCGCACCGCATCTCGGGCGGCGTCGATTTTCAGCAGGAGATTCTGTACAACGGCATCCCGGTGGTGCAGCCGGAAACCGAGGGCTACACGACCAACTTCAATCCGCCGTTTGAGATGGTACAGGAATTCCGTGTGCAGCAGACCACGTTCTCCTCGCAGTTCGGATTGGGCCAGGGCGCGCTGACCTACCAGATGGCGTCGGGCACCAACCGCTACCACGGCGATGTATTTGAGATCAACCGCAACAGCTACTTCGACTCGGTCGGCTTCTTCCACGGGCCGAACTTCGACCCTACGAATACGAAGGACGCACCGCCGACCGACCGCGAGAACAACTACGGCTTTACGATCGGCGGCCCGCTGAGTATTCCGCACCTGTACGACGCGAAGGACAAGACGTTCTTTCACTACAGCCAGGAGTGGTTCAAGCAAATCTTGGAAAACACGAATCCTGGAACGGTGCCGACGGCCCAGGAAAAAGCGGGGAATTTCAGCGATTTTCTGGATTCAAATGGCAACCTGATTCCGATTTTCGTGCCGCAGGGCGTGACCTGCGGAGGCTTAACGGCGGGCCAGCAGTTCCCGGGCAATGTGATCCCGGCCAGCTGCTTCAGCGCAAACTCGACGGCACTGCTGCAGTACATTCCGGATCCGAATCTTCCCGGCCACGTGAGCAACCGCAGCTATGCGCCCTATCCGAATAACGAGATTCAGCATGTATGGGGCTTCACGATCGACCAAAAGCTGACGCCTCTGCAAAGCATTCACTATAGCGAGTGGCGGAATACGTACAACAACGTCGGTTTTGATTCGGCCCCGATTGTGGCCCCGCCGAACCCGCTGAACAGCTTGAAGCGGTACCCGTATACAGGGACGGGTTTCCTGGTGAACTACGATTACTCGGTGACGCCGCACCTGGTGATGACGGCGGGCGCGGACTGGATCGGCGAGCTGAACGACCAGCTCACCGTGACGACGGGTTATAACTCCCCGGTGATCCAGAACAGTGTTGTGCCGCCGAGCATCGTGTGGCAGGGAACCTATGCGCCGACCACTTGGGGGACCAATGGCGCCTGGGTGCAGTCGATCAACCGCAAACTGGGCTTGGCGGCGGTGAACAACTGGCTCTGGACCAAGGGACGGAACACGTTCAACATAGGCGGCGAGGCGCGGCGCGCCTACCAGGACGACAATGAAGACCAGACGGCCGGCGGCCAATTTACCTTCAGCCCGCACGAGACGTCGACACAGGCGAACGGCGGAGCGAACTTTGGCGCCTACGGCAGCGCGTTCGCGAGCTTCCTGCTGGGCACTCCGGACCAGGCCAACCGCAGCAACTCGCAGGAGCTGCGGCTGCGCAACTTCGATCTTTCTCCGTATGTCGAAGACGACATCAAGCTGACGCCAAAGCTGACCGTGAACCTTGGAGTTCGCTGGGACATCATGGTGCCGTTTACTGAAAATAACAATTTGGTGGTGTTCTTTAACCCGAACACGGCGAACCCCGGCGCGGATGGTTTGCCGGGGGCCGCGACGCAGCTCGGTTCCGGCCCCGGCAGGGCAGGGTACAACCGGGCCGGGACGCATTTTGGGCATTTTGGGCCGCGGTTCGGCGTGTCGTATGAGCTGAACCCGAAAACGGTGGTGCAAGGCGGATACTCGCTGGCGTACCTGGACGGCGGCGCGTACGAGTACGGAACGCACAAGGTAGCGGTGAGCTACGGCAACCTGCTCGTGGGCTCGTATTCGCAGAACTCGACCGGGGGCCTGAACTCATCCTATGGAAGCTGGGACAATCACCCCATGCCGAATCCCGCGCCGACGCCGTTCAGCCCGACGCTGGGCCTGGGCACGCAGATTTTCGACTTCAGCGAGCAGGACGGATACGCGCCGTATGCTCAGCAGTGGAATGTAAACGTGCAGCGTGAGCTGCCGTGGAATACTTTCGTGACCGCGGCCTGGGTCGGCAACCGTGCAATCCACCTGGATGCGCAGCTGAACCCGGTAAGTCAGCTGCCGCCGGGCGACCTCGCGCTGGGTGGCGCGCTGAGCGACGTTTTCCAGCCGGGGCAGACAACGCTGGACGGGGTGAACGTGCCATACGCGAACTTCGTGCGCGACTTCGGCGGCTCGGCAACCGTGCGGCAGGCCTTGCAGCCGTATCCTCAGTACGGCAATGTGTACAACCTGTTCGATCACGGAGGCACGACTTATTACGAAAGCCTGCAGGTAACGGCGGAGAAGCGCTTGAGCAACGGGCTTTCCTTTCTCGCCGCCTATACGCTGTCGCACCTGATGGATAACACAAGCAGCGGCTTCGCGACCTTCACCGCGACAGCGGTGAACAAATACAACCAGAAGGCGGAGTACACGGTTTCAACGTCAGACGAGCCGCAAACGCTAAAGGTGAGCGGCACCTATGAGCTGCCGATCGGGCCGGGGAAGAAATACTTCAACAACCGGGGCGTAACCGGGCAGGCGCTGGGCGGCTGGCAGTTGAGCTGGATCACGGACTATGAGGCGGGTACAGCTTTCGGCGCGGTCGAGAACGGCTATCTCGGGCTAGGAAATTCGTTCGAGAGCGGCAACAACCGTCCGAATATTGTTCCGGGGCAGCACTTCAACACGTCCTACCAGGCACAGCACGACTTCTTAGTAGGCAAGGTTACGGCGCAGCCGAGAACCTTCAACACGGGAGCGTTCGCCGATTCTGGGCAATATAACTTGGGCAATGCGGTTCGAGCCTACAGCGGGTTGAGAAATCCGGCTTTTTACAACGAAGACGCGAACGTCCGCAAGCATTTCTATCTTGGCGAGCGATTCCAGGCGATCCTGCAGTTCGACTACTTCAACCTGTTGAACCGGACCCAGCTGCAGACTCCGGATAATAACTTCAACAATTCAACCTTCGGCCAGATTACAAACAACTCGGCGCAGCAGAATGCGACCTCATACGGAAACCGGCAAGGGCAGATTCAGGCGCGCATCGAGTTCTAACGGGCGCGCTGCAACCGAAACAAACAGAAGCCGGGCCGCGCACCATTGCGGTCCGGCTTCTGTTTGCGAGAGACTTGGGCGTATGAGTGGAACGCGACTGGCGGCATTTATCGTGTTGGCGGCGAGCTTGCCGGGGCTGGCCGCGTGGGCGCAGGGCTCGGACGAAGTAACGCCCGAGGTGCAGCAACTGTACGCCGCGGCACACGCTGCGCAGGCCGGAGGCGATACGGCGCAGGCAATTACGAAGTATCGCGCGATGCTCAAGCTGGCACCCCACCTGGCACCGGCTTACAACAATCTCGGCATGCTGTACTTCAATGGGCATGATTACCCGCGCGCCGCGGAAACTCTGGCGCGCGGGGTCGCCCTCGACCCAACCATGACAAGCGCGCAAGCCATGCTCGGCATGAGCTACCTGGAAATGGGCGAGGCCGCAAAGGCCGAGGCACCGCTCGAAGCGGCGCTGCGCGGCAACCCAACCGACGACCTGGTGCAGATGTCGCTTGCGCGCGACCTCCTGCGCCTTGGCCGTTTCGAGCGGGCAGCCGCGATGCTTGCTGCGTATACGGAGCGCAATCCTAAAAATCAGGAAGCCTGGTATCTGCTGGGGAAATGTTATCTCCAGCTGTCGGAGTCGGCGCTGGGCAAGGTCGACGAGATCGATCCAAACTCCATGTACGCGCACGAGATCGCCGGGGAAGTCGACGAGAGTATGCATAACTACGAAGGCGCGCTCGTCGAGTACAAGAAAGCCGTGGACGAGGCGCCCACAAAACCCGGCACCCACATGCACATGGCCAACGCGTTCTGGGCGATGAACAAGTGGGACGATGCCGAACGGGAATACAAGGCGGAGCTCGCGAACGCTCCGGGCAACTGCGAAGCGCACTGGCGGATCGGCGACTCCATCCTCGAGGCGAACGGCGACCCCGCGGATGCTCTCGCCGCGCTCGACGAAGCGGTCAAGGGCTGTCCTACGCTCGCGCAAGCCCGCGTGGATCGCGCCCGCGCGCTGCTCAAGCTGAACCGGGCGAATGATGCTCTGCCGGAGCTGTTGTTTGCCGAAAAACAAAGCCCGAACGAACCGTCCATCCATTTTCTGCTTGCCTCGGCCTATAAGGCGCAGGGCAAAAGCGCCGACGCGCAGCAGCAGCTGAAAACCTATGCCCAACTGCAGCAGCAATCGGGCGATGCGCAAGCGAAGCAGGCAAAGGCCTATATGCAGATTGAGTCCGGCGCGCACTAGTGCAGAGGCACAACAGAGCCCGCAAGGCCTTCCACGATATACTGTGCCGGTGACTTCGACTGTTCAGATCACCCTCGACCCCGTCCGCGCCCTTGGCGCGAAGCGCATTCTCCTGCTCAAGCCGCGCGGATTCTGCGCCGGGGTGGTGCGGGCTATCGATATTGTGAACATCGCGCTGGAAACCTTCGGCGCGCCGATCTATGTACGCAAGGAGATCGTGCACAACAGCTTCGTCGTCAACGAGCTGGCGGAGAAGGGCGCGATTTTTGTGGACGATATCGCGGAAGTACCGGAGGGCGCGCGCGTCATCTACTCGGCCCACGGAGTTTCGCCGGCTGTGCGTGAAGACTCAAAGCAGCGGCGGCTGCGGGTGATCGACGCAACCTGCCCGCTGGTGACCAAGGTGCATGTGGAGGCGATCAAGTTCGCCAAGCAGGGCTACTCACTGGTGCTGATCGGGCACCGCGACCACGATGAAATCGAAGGCACTCTGGGCGAAGCCCCGGACGTGACCCAGGTCGTTTCAACGGTCGAAGAGGTGCAGGCGCTTCATGTGCCGGACCCGAACCGGGTGGCGTACCTGACCCAGACCACGCTTTCGCTCGACGAAGCGCGCGACATTATCCAGGCGCTCAAGGAAAAGTACCCCGCGATCGCCGGGCCGCACTCGCAGGACATCTGCTACGCGACGGAAAACCGGCAGGTGGCGGTGAAAAACGTCGCGCACCGGGCCGATCTGGTGCTGGTCGTCGGCTCGACCAATTCGTCCAACTCCAACCGGCTGGTCGAGGTATCGCAAAACCTGAGCACCAATAGCTACCTGATCGACAAGGCCGAAGATATTCGTCCGGAGTGGCTGGAAGGTGTCTCGACCGTCGCGGTCACAGCGGGGGCCTCCGCGCCGGAGGTGCTGGTGCGGGGCGTGGTGGATTTCCTGAGCGGCCGCGGCTATGGCGACGCGGAGGAGGTCGAGGTAATGCCGGAAAACGTGCGCTTCGGCCTGCCGCCGGAGATCGCGCAGGCGGCCGCGGGCGCTTCTGCCTCCTGAGCGCGCATGAAACCGCGCGCGCCTGCATGGAATCGTATAGGAAGAAGATGAGCACAGTACCCCGGCGCGAACAGTTCGAGGAGCAGGGCGCAAAGCTGAAGTTCGGGCGCCTGGACGTCGCGCTTGGGCGGGTGCAGGCGGCCATCGCGCGCGCCTGCGAGAACGTGTTTTCCAAGCAGCACCCGGAAGGCTATTGGTGCGGCGAGCTCGAAGCCGACGCCATGCTCGAGGCCGACTATATCTTCGGCCACATTTTGCTGGGTACCGGCGACCCCGGCCGCCTGCAGCGCGCGCTGACAGAAATGCTGCGCTACCAAAATGAGGACGGCGGCTGGTCGATCTATCCCGGCGGCCCGTCCAACATCTCGCTTTCGGTGAAATGCTACTTCGCCTGCAAGCTGATGGGCTGGACCGGCTCAGAGCCGCGCCTCGTCAAGGCGCGGGAGTGGATTCTGCGCAACGGCGGCGTGGTCGAGTGCAATACCTTCACCAAAATCTACCTGTGCTTCATGGGCCAGTACGACTACGACGCGGTGCCCGCGGTGCCGCCGGAAATCGTTCTGTTCCCCAACTGGTTCTACTTCAACGTGTACGAGATCAGCTCGTGGTCGCGCGCCATTTTAGTGCCGCTCTCGATCGCGTACGCCAAAAAGCCATTTAAAAAAATCGCGCCGGAGCAGGGCATCGACGAGCTTTTCGTGGGAGGGCGCGAGAATGCGAACCTCCACCTGCGCTGGGATAAAAAACCGCTTGGATGGCGTAATTTCTTTTTGGCCTGCGATCGGCTTACACATTGGTTCGAGCGCGTGCATGTGCGCCCGCTGCGCAAAATCGCTCTGAAAAAGGCAGAAAAGTGGATGCTCGCGCGGCTTGAAATGGCCGATGGCCTGGGCGCGATCTACCCCGCGATGCTGAACGCGATGATCGCCCTGCGCTGGCTCGGCTATTCGCTGGACGACCCGCAGATGATCCGCGCGCTCGACGAGTTTGAAAAGCTGGGCATTGAGGACCCCGGGGTGCCGGATCACACGGAGCCGACTTTCAGGATGCAGCCGTGCATGTCGCCGGTGTGGGATACGGCCCAGGCGGTGTTCGCGCTCGGGGAGGCCGGGGTCGACCGCGCGGACCCGCGCATGCTCCAGGCCGTGGACTGGATGCTTTCAAAAGAGGTTCGGCACAAGGGCGACTGGGCGGAAAAGGTGCGCGGCGTCGAGCCGGGCGGCTGGTACTTCGAGTTCAACAACGAGTGGTACCCGGACGTTGACGACACCGCGCAGGTGCTGCTCGCGCTCAACAAGGTCGATAATCCGCGCGAGCGTTACCAGTATGACGTGAGCCGGCGTGCGCTGGACTGGATTTTTGCCATGCAGTGCCGCAACGGGG
>CAXTVG010000020.1:6097-15480 GCA_964247505.1 uncultured Acidobacteriaceae bacterium | reverse complement strand
AGAAAGGGGCAAGGAATGGCAGGCTTAAAAATTCAGCGCAATGACACCGTCCAGGTCATGACGGGTTCAGAAAAAGACCGCGGGCGGCAGGGCCGGGTACTCCGCGTGTTTCCGGGCGAAGATAAGTTGCTGGTGCAAGGCATCCGTGTCATCAAGAAAAACGTCAAGCCCAATCCGCAGCGGAACATCAAGGGTGGCGTCGCGGAGCGGGAGGCCAGAATTCACATTTCAAACGTGATGCTGGTATGTCCGGATTGCGGCCCGTCGCGAGTGGGTTTTCGCGTCGAAAGCGGCCAGAAGCTGCGGGTCTGCCGTAAGTGCGACAAAGCGCTGCCGGCGCGCAAACGCTAGAGTGGTCGATCGACTGAGAGCTTCTTAAAGGAAGAATCATGGCAGCGAGGTTGAAAGAAAAGTACCGGAAGGAACTAAAGCCCGCGCTCCAGAAGGAGCTAGGGCTTCGGAATACCATGGCAGTGCCGCGGATTGAAAAGATCGTGTTGAACATGGGCCTGGGTGAAGCGACGCAGAATTCGAAGCTGCTCGATCCCCTCGTCGGTGATCTGGCCGCGATCGCTGGGCAAAAGCCGGTAACGACACGCGCCAAGAAATCCATCGCGGCTTTTAAGGTTCGCGAGGGCATGCCCATCGGCGCTATGGTGACACTGCGCGGTGACGCTATGTACGAATTCCTCGACCGGCTGATTCAAATCGGGCTTCCGCGCGTGCGGGATTTCCGGGGTGTATCGACGAAGAGCTTCGACGGGCGCGGGAATTACACGCTTGGGATGCGGGATCAGCTGATCTTTCCCGAGATCGACTACTCCAAGGTAGAAAAGCTTAAGGGTATGAACATCACGATCGTGACTTCGGCTCCCGACGACAACCAGGCCCGCGCGCTGCTGAAGGCTTTCGGCATCCCCTTCCGCGCGGCGGCCTAGGAAAGAGAACAATGAGCACAACAGCAAAGCGCGTCAAGGACGAACGGAAGCCCAAGTTTAAGAGCCGCCAACATAACCGCTGCAAGCTGTGCGGGCGTCCGCGGGCTTTTTTGCGCAAATTCGGCATCTGCAGGCTGTGCTTCCGGCAGCTGGCCCATCAGGGTGATATTCCTGGCGTTGTTAAGTCGAGTTGGTAACCGCGGCTTCTTTTAAAGGCACGACGAACCATCTTCGCGGGTTCTCCGGGTAGCTCCGGAGCGAACGGGAGATGAGGAGAAACGATGAACCTGACCGACCCAGTAGCAGATTTCTTAACGCGTATTCGTAATTCGATCCGGGCACGCCATCAGAAGCTCGATGTGCCAGCCTCCAAGCTCAAGGCGGAGATCGCCCGTATTCTCAAAGAGGAAGGCTACATCGCAAACTACAAGGCGACCGAGGAAGAAGGTCGCTCTGTGCTGCGTGTTTACCTCAAATACGGCAGCAATAACGAAGCTGTAATCCGCGACCTGCAGCGTATCTCCAGGCCCGGATGCCGGGTGTATGTCGGACGCGACGAGATCAAGCGTGTGCAGGGCGGCCTGGGCATTGCTATCCTCACCACGCCGCGCGGCGTGATGACCGGGCGGCAGGCCCGGCGTGAAGGCGTCGGCGGCGAACTGCTCTGCGAAGTTTGGTAAAGGTGAAGCGGCCGGCTCGGCCGCGGGCTGCAGTGGAACGGGCGCGAAAGCGTTTGGGACTCGCAAGCCGGTAAAGGATGGAAGCAATGTCACGTATCGGAAGACAGCCGATCCCGCTTCCGGCGGGTGTAACGTACACAGTCGAGGGCAACACGCTGCGCGTGGAAGGCCCCAAGGGCAAGGTGCAGCAGGCTATCCCCTCGGGCATAGCGCTGGAAACCCGCGATGGCCATATTCACGCTGTGCGCGAAAATGATTCGCAGGCTGCCATCCACGGCTTGACCCGGGCCCTGGTCTTTAATGCGGTCGAAGGTGTCACCAAGGGCTGGTCGAAGGATCTCGACATCGTCGGGATCGGCTACCGCGTCGAACTCAAGGGCAAGGATACGGTTGTGTTCACCCTGGGCTATTCGCATCCGATCGAGTTCCCCCTGCCCTCCGGGATCACGGTTGCCATTGACCCCAAGCAGACACGCATCAGCATTTCCGGAATCGATCGGCAGAAGGTGGGCCAGGTGGCAGCAGATATGCGTTCGCTGCGCAAGCCGGATCCATACAAGAACAAAGGTGTGCGGTATGCGGGCGAGAAGCTGAAGAAAAAGGCCGGGAAAACAGGCTCGAAGTAGCGCAAATTAACACCGAACGGGGCCGCAGGGCGGTTCCGCCGTTAGGAAGGGAAAGCAAAATGATTCCACAGCTCAAACGCAACGAAGTGCGGCAAAGGGTGCACGCACGTATCCGGCAAAAGGTCCAGGGGACCACGGAGCGTCCGCGTCTCAATGTATATCGTTCCCTGAACCACATTTATGCGCAGTTGATTGACGACGCCAAGGGGATGACACTCGCTTCGGCCTCCACTGTAACCGCAAAGCTGAAGATCGGCGGCAATCTCGAGGCGGCTCGCGAAATTGGCAAGCAGGTCGCCGAGCGCGCACAGGAAAAAGGCATTAAGCAGGTGGTTTTTGACCGCGGCGGCTATCTTTATCATGGCCGCATCAAGGCGCTGGCGGATGCGGCGCGCGAAGCGGGTCTGGACTTCTAAGCAGGGGATGAAGAGGCGTACATGGCAATGTTGAAACGAAAGCTCGATGCGGGACAGTTCAACCTGAAGGATCAGGTTGTGGCAATTAACCGCGTCACCAAGGTCGTCAAGGGCGGGAAGAATATGTCATTTGCCGCGCTGGTTGTGGTAGGCGACCCGGCTTCGGGCGTGGTCGGCTACGGCTCGGGCAAGGCGAAGGAGGTGCCCCAGGCGATTCGCAAGGGGATTGAGTCGGCCAAGAAGAATCTGGTCCACATCAATTTGACGGAAACCACGATCCCGCATCAGGTACTGGGACGGTTCGGTTCAGGCCAAGTGCTCCTGAAACCAGCGCCGGAAGGCACGGGCGTGATCGCAGGCGGAGCGGTGCGCGCTGTGATGACCTCGGCCGGGGTTCAGAACGTGCTCACCAAGAGCCTGGGCACGGCGAACCCGCACAATGTCATCAAGGCTACATTCGATGCGCTGGTACAACTCAGGGATCGCGCCGAAGTTGCCGCGCTGCGCGGCAAAACGGTCGAGGAGCTTTAGCCATGGCTGAAAGTACACAGAAGCTGCGCATCCAATATTACCGGTCGATGATCCAAGCCCCGGTCAAGCATAAGACAGTTGTCAAGGGGCTCGGGTTCACCCGGCTCCAGCAGGTAGTGGAGCGTGAAGACACGCCGTCCATTCGTGGCATGGTCAAGAAAATCCCTCACCTGGTCCGGATACTCGAAAGCTAAGCTCGACCAGGGGGAAGACCACAGAAGCCTTGTCCTGCAGGCATAAACAAGAACACGGCACCAAGTGCCCGCCAGCCGCGAAGGCGGTTTGGCCTTTAGCGAGTCGGCAAGCAAGCCGGCGTTAGCGAGGAACAGATGAATCTCTCCAATCTCCGGGCCCCCGCCAAGGCCAACCGGAACAAGAAGCGTATCGGCCGCGGCATGGGCTCGGGTACAGGAAAAACTTCTGGCCGCGGACACAAGGGCCAAGGCTCGCGTTCCGGGTCAAGTCTGATGCGAGGATTTGAAGGCGGCCAGATGCCTTTGCACCGGCGTCTCCCAAAGCGCGGCTTCACCAACATTTTCCGCACGGAGTACACCGTCCTTAACCTGAGCCGGATTGCTGAGATGGGCGAGCAAGAGCTCACGCACGAGCGCCTGCTCGCGCTCGGCTTTCTCAAGCGTCGCAATGAGCTTCTGAAAATTCTGGGCACAGGCGAGATCGCATCCGCGATTACGATTCACGCGCACAAGTTCTCGAAGTCAGCGCAGCAGAAGATTGAAGCTGCCGGTGGTCAAGCTGTTCTTATCGCCTAACACGCGCGCGGCCGCAATGAGAGAAGGCAGCGAACCCGTGGGGTCCGCTGCCTTTCACTGTATCCTGAATCAGACAAGGGTTGCTCTGCATGCTTGAGAAATTTCTAAATATCTTCCGTGTTCCCGAGCTGCGCACGCGTGTGCTGTTCACCTTCGCCATGCTCGCAGTGTACCGGCTGGGCGCGCATATCCCCACTCCCGGTATTGACGCGCATGCGCTGTCAAGTTTTTTCAACCAGCAGAACGGCTCGCCCCTGGGCCTGGTTGACCTGTTCAACGGCGGCAACCTGCGCCGAATGACGGTGTTCGCGCTCGGAATCATGCCGTATATCACCGCGTCGATCATCTTCCAGCTGCTCACGGTGGTGTATGAGCCGTTGGCGAAGCTGCAAAAAGAAGGCGAAGCCGGTCGGCGGAAAATTACGCAGTGGACCCGCTATGTCACCATCCTGCTCGGGATTGTGCAGTCGACAGCCATTGCCGTCGCGCTGTCGCATGGGTCG
The DNA here is from genome assembly GCA_964247505.1 of uncultured Acidobacteriaceae bacterium. Taxonomy (GTDB): domain Bacteria; phylum Acidobacteriota; class Terriglobia; order Terriglobales; family Acidobacteriaceae; genus EB88. The sequence goes on along the minus strand of CAXTVG010000020.1, from coordinate 11,016 downwards.
GGCGGCCTGCAGATTGTGCTGCACCCCGGCATTGGTTTCGTGCTGATGACAGTGATCACCCTTACCACCGGCACGGCGTTTATTATGTGGCTGGGCGAACAGATTACGGATCGCGGTATCGGCAACGGCATGAGCCTTCTGATCTTCGCGGGCATTGTGGTTGGCCTGCCGCGCGCGATTGCCGAGCTGGTCCAGACCGCCCGCTCTGAGAAGTTCGGCGCGCTCACGATTCCTGCGCTGGTGCTGCTGGTGATCGCCATGGCCCTGCTGGTCGCTTTCATCGTCTTTGTGGAGCGTTCCGAGCGCCGTGTGCCAGTGCAGTATGCCAAGCGCATTGTGGGGCGGCGGATGATGGGCGGCCAGTCTACTCACCTTCCGCTGAAGGTCAACTCGGGCGGGGTCATGCCTGTTATCTTTGCCTCTTCCGTTCTGGCGGCCCCGCTGTTGTTCGGGCAAGCGCAATTCGTTAAGAACTCCGCCTTCCTCACTCGCATCTTCGAAGGCCTGCGCGCGGGCGAGCCCTGGTATGAACTGCTCTACTGTGTCGCCATCGTATTTTTTGCCTATTTCTACATCTCCATCGTCTTCCGGCCGGATGATATCGCCGACAACATGCGCAAGTACGGCGGCTTCATCCCCGGCATCCGCCCGGGCAAACGCACCTCGGATTACATCAACGACATCCTGACCCGGCTTACCCTGGTCGGCGCGGTTTATTTGATCTTTATCTCGCTGGTCCCGCAAATCCTGATTTCGGGTATCCACCTGAATCACCTGCCGCTGCTGGGCGGTGTGTTCGAGCACCTGCCGCTATGGATGACCAACGGCTTAGGCTTCAACTTCTACTTCGGCGGAACCTCACTGCTGATCGTGGTGGGCGTCGCCATGGATACGGTCAATCAAGTGGAATCGCAGCTAATTATGCGGCACTATGAAGGCTTTTCGGCGAAAAACCGTGTGCGCGGAAGGCGGTCCTGGTAGTTGGGCGGATATGGGAGCGGGTGGGAGCCGGGACCCATCCTGCTGATGGGCGCTCCGGGGGTGGGTAAGGGAACACAAGCCAAAGAGCTGATGGCGCGTTGGGGTGTACCCCAGGTTTCAACCGGTGATCTGTTGCGCGCAAATGTCGCGAATGGAACAAGGTTAGGATTACGAGCGAAAGCTCTGATGGACGCGGGTCTGCTCGTTCCCGATGAGGTAGTCAACCGCATGGTGGAGGCTCGTTTAGCAGAGCCCGATACAAGCCGGGGCTACCTGCTGGATGGCTATCCGCGCACTGTGGCGCAAGCAAAAACCTTGGACGCGTTTCTATCGTTGGGAAGTGCGAGCATGAGCGCTTTGAACGACACTGTTCCAAATCCTGGAACGAGGCTGCTCCAGGGGATCGTTGCAGTATCTCTCGTCGTGCCTTATACTCGGTTATTGCGCCGCATTACGGGGAGGCGTCTTTGTCCTGTATGCGGAAGTATTTACAACATCTATCTGCATCCGCCCACACGCGAGGGCTTTTGCGATCTGGACAGCACCCTCCTGGAACGCCGGGATGACGACTCAGAGGCGGTTTTTCAAGGCCGCATGCGCGCCTACGAGACATTGACAGCGCCCGTGTTAGGGCACTACCGGGCCCTGGGGCGTCTTGTCGAGGTGGATGGAGAGGGTGCGCCGGAGCAGGTCACCGGTCGAGTGGAAGCGGAGATAAGAAGGCAGAGGACAAGCTAGAAATCGAATGGCAGTCATGCTCAAGACAGGGGAGGAGATTGCGCGCATGCGCCGCGCCGGGGAGATCGTACGCGAGCTGCTTGATTCCGTGCGCCCCCATGTCCGGCCTGGCGCGACCACCATGGATTTGGAAGAAGTAGCGATGGCTAAGATCAAAGAGCTCAAGGTTGCCCCCGCTTTCAAGGGTTACCGCAGTTCGGCAGGCACGCCGTACCCTTGTGTCCTCTGCACCAGTATCAATGAGGAAGTCGTGCACGGCATCCCCTCGAAAAAGCGAGTGTTGCGCGAAGGCGATATTGTGTCAATCGACACCGGCGTTGTGGTGGACGGATTTTTTGGGGACTCCGCCACAACGGTCGCGGTAGGGGCCAAGCTGGACGAAAACACCGCGCGCCTGCTGGAGGCGACGGAGGCGTCGCTGGCAGCTGGGATCGAAGCGGTGAAAAAGGGCGGCACCTTCGGCGATATCGGCGCTGCGGTGCAGCAGCGGGTCGAGCGCGAAGGCTTCTCGATCGTGCGAGAGTTCGTTGGCCATGGCATCGGCTCCAGTCTGCATGAAGATCCGCAGGTGCCCAACTATGGCCGGCGCGGCCGGGGTATGAAGATGCGCGAGGGTATGGTGTTCTGCATTGAACCCATGGTGAACGCCGGCAAACCCGCCGTGCAGGTTCTGAATGACGGCTGGACCGCCGTGACGGTGGATGGAAGCCGCAGCGCGCACTTTGAGCACACCGTCGCGATGACAGCCAACGGAGTTGAAATCTTAACGCGCTGACGCGGAAGAGGCGGCGCAAGCGGGAACAAGCCGGGGCGGAAAGCCGGGGCGGATCGGGATACGGGTGTCAAAGGAAGACGCGATTGAAGTGATGGCGACGGTAGTAGAAACACTGCCCAACGCCATGTTTAAGGTAGAGCTTGAGAACAAGCACCAGGTGCTCGCACACGTTTCCGGGCGCATGCGGAAGAATTTTATTCGCATCCTGCCCGGCGACCGGGTGGCGGTCGAGCTGAGTCCGTACGATTTAACGCGCGGGCGCATCGTGTACCGCTACAAGTAGAATGGAAAGGTAAACTATGAAGGTTCGTGCATCGGTCAAGAAAATTTGCGACAAGTGTAAAGTCATTCATCGCCGCGGGGTTGTGCGGGTCATCTGCGAAGTTGCCAAGCACAAGCAGCGCCAAGGCTAAGCAAGACGGTTCGGATCGCCGGGGGCAGTTCCCCGGCGCAAACCAGAAAGCGACCCGCGGGCGAGTTCGCTCCAGCAACAATGAGCGTGCGATGAACCTGCGGCTTCCGCTCCACCAGCCGGCAATCTTATGCGGCGCAACAGCCTTGACGGAGCAGCTCCGCCTCCGGGCGAAACGAGAGTGAAATGGCACGTATAGCCGGCGTCGATCTGCCCAATAACAAGCAGACCCGTATCGCCCTTACTTACATCTACGGCATTGGGAACCCGCGCGCCCTGCGCATCCTGACCAAGGCCGACATCGATCCCTTCCGCAAGCTCGCCACTCTGAGCGAGGATGAGATCAACAAGATCCGCCAGGTGATTGAGCAGGAAGGCGGCATCGAAGGCGACCTCCGCAAGGACGTTTCGATGAACATCAAGCGGCTCATCGACATCCAGAGCTACCGCGGCCTGCGCCACCGCCGCAATCTCCCCGTGCGCGGCCAGCGCTCGCATACCAACGCGCGCACCCGCAAAGGGCCGCGCAAGGGCACCGTGGCCGGAAAGAAAAAGGCGACCAAGTAATGGCGAAGGCACAGAAATCCACCGCGGGCAAGGGCTCGGCCGCCAAGGCGGGCAAGAACAAGAAGTTCAAAAAGCGCGAGCGGAAAAATGTTCCGTTCGGCCTGGTCCACATCCAGGCTACGTTCAACAACACGATTGTGACCATCACCGATGGGCAGGGCAATACGCTGTCGTGGAAGAGCTCCGGCTCGCTCGGCTTTCGCGGCTCGCGGAAGGGCACCCCGTTCGCCGCGCAGCAGGCGGCGCAAAATGCCGCCAACCAGGCGCGCGACCACGGTTTGCGCTCGGTCGATGTGCGCGTCTCCGGGCCGGGCTCGGGGCGTGAATCCGCTGTCCGCGCGCTGGCTGCCGCGGGGATCGATGTTCGTTCGATTCGCGACGTCACACCGATCCCGCACAACGGCTGCCGTCCGCCTAAGCGGCGGCGCGTGTAAAAGCTAAAACCGACTGCGCGGCTGGCGCCCACTTCGTGGGGTGTAGCTTGCGCTTCGCGTCAACATCACTGGACCGGGATGACACGCTCACGCGCGTAAACCGGTCGTCACCCGAACCAGAGGACACCTACCATGGCACGTTACACCGGACCCGTTTGCCGTCTTTGCCGCCGTGAAGGCATGAAGCTTTTCCTGAAAGGCGCACGCTGCTTTTCCGACAAGTGCGCGATTGAGAAGCGCAACTTCGCCCCCGGTCAGCACGGCCGCGACCGCAAGGCCAAGATCGTCGGCTACGGCCTGCAGCTGCGGGAAAAGCAGAAAGCCAAGCGTATCTACTTTGCCCAAGAAGGGCAGTTCCGCGCTTATTACGAGAAGGCCAACGCCGCCTCCGGCGTCACCGGCGAGATCCTGCTCCAACAGCTTGAGCGTCGGCTGGACAACGTCGCCTTCCGGCTTGGCTATGCGATGTCCCGCCGCCAGGCCCGCCAGATCGTCCGTCATGGCCATGTTGAGGTCAACGGCCGCAAGGTCAACATCCCTTCTTTTCAAGTATCCGTGGGCGACGAAATCAAGGTCCGCCCGAACGCGAGCAAGTTCGGCGTGATCGAAGGTGCGCGCGAGTTTGCCTCGCACCAGCCGATACCGGCCTGGCTGCAGATCAACGCTGCGGAGCTTTCGGGCCGAATCGTCGCGCTGCCCACGCGGGCGGATATTCAGCTGCCCGTCAACGAGCAGCTCATCGTCGAGCTTTACTCGAAGTAAGCTCGCCGTGCTAGCAAAGAATGAAACCGCCTGCGCGGCCAGCGTCACCTGCGGTGCGGCCGGTTTCTAAAGAATACCCGTCACGAAGTGACCGCCTCCCGCGCAGGGGGTCTTGCTTCTGACCTTTACAATTACAAGTAACCAGCGCGGACCTGAGCAGAATGCATCGCAAGGCGCGCCAAGGAGAAACACCCTATGTTGTGGAGAGGATTCCAGCGCCCCAAGCGCCTCCAAGTCGACACCGAAACCC
>CAXTVG010000020.1:0-5997 GCA_964247505.1 uncultured Acidobacteriaceae bacterium | reverse complement strand
ATGTTGTGGAGAGGATTCCAGCGCCCCAAGCGCCTCCAAGTCGACACCGAAACCCTGACCGATCGTTATGGCAAGTTCCAGGCCCAGCCGTTCGAGCGTGGCTTCGGCACCACCATTGGCAACTCGCTGCGCCGCACCCTGTTGAGCTCCATCGAAGGCGCGGCCGTCACTGCGGTTCGCATTGAAGGCGTGCTCCACGAGTTCCAGTCCATTCCCGGCGTCGTCGAAGATGCGACCGACATCATACTGAATCTCAAGCAGGTCCCGTTCAAGCTGAACGGCGACGGCCCCAAGGCGCTCTACATCCGCGCCGACGAGCCCGGCATCGTCACCTCCGGCATGATAGAGGCGGACGGTGATGTGGAGATTCTCGACCGCGATGTGTATATCGGCACCGTGAGCGAGGGTGGCAAGCTCGACATGGAGATGCGTCTCAAGCGCGGACGCGGTTATATCTCCGCGGATCGGAACTTCGACCAGGACCTCGGCCTGGGCTTTATGCCCGTCGACTCGGTCCACTCGCCGGTCCGCAAGGTGAACTACGCGGTCGAAGCAGCCCGCCTCGGGCAGATCACAGACTACGACAAGCTCACACTCGAGGTCTGGACCAACGGGTCCGTTGTTCCGGCGGACGCTGTCGGGCTGGCGGCGAAGCTGCTCAAGGACCACATGAGCATCTTTATCAACTTCGAGGAAGAGATCGAGCTTGAAGGCCATATGGATGGCCGCGACGGCCTGCTGCGCAATGACAACCTGAACCGTTCGGTCGAGGAGCTCGAGCTCAGTGTCCGCTCGTATAACTGCCTCAAGAACGCGAATATCCAGACTATCGGCGAGCTCGTGCAGAAGACCGAAGCCGAAATGCTCAAGACCAAGAACTTCGGCCGCAAGTCGCTCAACGAGATCAAGGAAATACTCGCGCAGATGGGGCTTTCGCTCGGTATGAAGATTGACGAGCACGGCAACGCCGTGCCGGGACCGACCAGCATCCTGCCTTCGCAGCAGCTGGCCGCCGCCCAGTACAGCCGGTTCGACGACGAGGAAGACGAGATCCTGGATGATGAGTCGGACCTCCAGTTCCAGAACGAGCCGGAGAACTTTTAACGGCAAGGGTGGAGGGTGAAGGGTTTTAGGAAACCAAGGCCCGTCGCCCCCGCCAGGGTCGTCCTGATCGAAGCGAAGGACCTGCTTCTGCCCAGGAACGGCACCACATCGGGTACCCCACGTCTCGCATTTGAAACGTGGGTCCTCCTTAGGCAGCAACTCGACGTAGAAGAGCTATCTTCGCCAGCCTCAGAATCAAAGCACCACCCAAGTTTCGTACATAAAGAGAGAACCCCATGCGCCACCGCAAAGCAGGATTCAAACTCGGACGCAAAACTCCCCATCGCCGCGCGCTTTTGCGCAATCTCACCACCTCCATACTGATGGAAGACCGGGTCGAGACCACGGTGACCAAGGCCAAGGCTGTGCGCCCTCATGTCGAAAAGATGATCACACTCGGCAAGCGCGGTGACCTCCACGCCCGTCGCCAGGCGCTCGCTTTCCTGATGACGCGCGAGTCTGTTTCCCGCCTCTTCGACACCGTAGCTCCGCGCTATGGCGAGCGCCAGGGCGGTTACCTGCGCATCGTCCGCACCGGCTTCCGCAAGGGCGACGGCGGGGAAACCGCGCTCATCGAGCTGCTCGGCGCAGAGCAGGTGTTGGACGAAAAGCGTCAAAAGCGCGCCGAAACCCGGCAAAAGCGCCGCGAAGAGATGCAGGCTGCCCTGGCCGCGAACGGCCCCACCCCCGGCACTGAAGGCGAGGAGCCGCAGCAGTAGCAAAGCTTCCCAGCCCGAAGCGAGCACACCTCCACGGCAGCTCGCTTCCCGCTGAATCCGCCAGACTTTTTGTGAGCGCGGCGCCATCCGTTTCGGCGGGTGTTGGCGCACACGGCGCGGGCGCTGCTCCATTCCATGCGACAGGGCGGAGCAGTTGCCGATCGCTCAACGCGCGTCGAGAGGAATGGGCGTTTGCACGATGAGGGATCCGAAAGCCGGGGCAGTTACCACCACCGCGCTTTGCAGGTAACGCGTGAGCACCCCAGGCTGCTGCCAGGCTAAATCCCACCCATCCCGAATCGCCAGCACCCGGTACCGCCCAGGTGCCACACCCCGCACCGTCCAGGTGCCGTCCGAGTCGCTTTCATCTTCCTTCCCCAGGACCGCCGCCGGGCCGCTCTCAGGCACAACCAGCACCATCGCGCCGCTCGCCCCGCCGGCTATTCGACCCGAGAGAATCGCATTTGCAGGCGATACCGTCGCGGCCAGCATCACCGGGTCCGCGTCGATGCTCAGCAGCAGATTGCTGTCCACGGTGCCGCCGCTCGCCGCCGCTGCGGTTACGGCCCAGGCGCTCTCTCCCGAGCCCGAGACACTGAGCCGGTACACCCCGGGCAGCGCACGATTCGTGTGGAAACTCCCATCTCCCGCTACCGGGAGGTCGATAGGCCTCTGCCCGAATCCCGCGAAGCCCCTTGCCCAGCGGCGCCCTCGTCCAGCGAAGCGTCCGGAGGCGCTCCCCGGCACTAACCGCAGAGTGAGTGGACCGGGCAGCGGGCCGCCTTCCGCCATCGCGAGCTTGCCTGAGAGCGCAACGGGCGCAGGCTGCGCGTCCTCGCCCTCCAGGGTGACGTCCCCGCGAACTTCCAGCGACGTGGTCTTCTCCGCTCGCTCGAGCGTGTAGCTTCCCGGCGCGATCGAGAGCGTCATTGGCGCGCGCCCAGCAATTGGCCCGGAGAACCTGCCGCTGCCCCACATCCCCACATTTACCGGCAGCGTTTCCCCAAACGCTGCCTGGCCGAGAGAAGGGAACTGAAAGCCGCCGCCACCCTGCGCCGGCACTTCCACGTGGACAGCAGGCACAGCGTGGAGCGCGATGCTCGCCTGCGCCGTTTCGCCCGCGCGCAACACGATTGGCTGCGCGCCGGCCGATGAGTCAGCGCCGTCAAAGAAAGTCACGGGATATGCCACATCGAGGGGATTCGGAGCGTCGCTCTGCCCGGACTCCGCGAACCAGGGCCGCGCCGTCACGGCGAGGTAGTACGTCCCGGGCTGAAGATTTTCAAACTCAAAGCGGGGGCTGCCGTTGGCCAAGAATCTTGTTTGCCGCGCGACCACTTTGCCGGAACCATCATCCGCCGGTGCAAACAGGGTGAGGCTCGCCGTCTCCACTGGATCGCCGGAGCTGTCGCGCACTTCGCCCGTGATGGAACAGAAAGGTTGGAGCTGTAAACGCACACCGGTTGTGCCGGGGACGTTTGTGCCGACGATCATTGCCGCGAAGAAGCCTTCATGCTCCTGGTAGGCAGCGGTGATGTAGCCGCGGCGGCTCCCGCTCAGGCGGTACCGCCCCGCTGGAAGACCCGCAAAGCGAAAGCTCCCGTCTGCCCCCGTGGTTTGCTCCGCGCCGGCGTCTGCGGCCGCGGCGGCCCCGGAGTCGGCAAGCGTATCCAGAGTAACCGCGGCTCGTGGGATAGGCGCGCCGGTGGCCGCGTCCACCACGCGCCCGCTTACCTCCAAACCCTGCGCGCTGGCGAGCAGGGGCGCTCCGGCAAGCGCGAAAAGCCACAAGAATCGCATCCTAGAGCGCCTCCCCGGCGAACAGGTTTGAAATCGAGGTCTGCGCCGACCCACCCGCGGTCACAGTGACCCGCACACCTTTGAGCTGCTGCATTACGCCCGGCTCACGATAGGGAAACTCCTCGCGGAAAGGGGTGGCCAGCACGAGGTAGTCGCCGGGCGGAAAATTGGACAAAGTGATCGTGGGCTCGCCGGAAGCAGCCGCGCTCGCATGACGCGCGATGCCGGCGCGCCCAAGCGGCAGGACCTGGACAAAGCACGCAGCCGCAAGCGCGTCGCCTGCGCGGGTCACGGTAACCGAGCCGCCATCCTGCCGGAGAACGGCGGAAATCGTCGGGTTTTCACCGGGGCCGATGCGAAGCGGCTGGCTGAACAGGTCGACCCCGCCGCTGCTCAGCTCGGCGACATAACCGCCGCCCACCGTGGCGGAAACCCAGTACTGGCCCGGCTGCGGCATGGAGCGAGCCGCATGGGCGCTCTCGCCGGGAGTGACAAACATGCTTTGAGATTGCCCTTCGGCGGCGACCGGGGTAAAAGTGAGCAGCACACCCTGCGAACCCGCTCCATCGCCCGAAGTCTGAAGCGCAAGCGCGCCCGCACCGCTCAGGGCTAGGCTCTGTCCGGATAAGGACGCACCCACCACGTGCAGCGGCAGCTCCCCGATCTCCGGCTCCCGCCCGAAGGAGCGCCCCGTCAGCAGGTAGTTGCCCGCGGGAAGCTCCGCAGTGACTGTGCCGTCTTCCCGCGAAGGGCGCGCCGGCCAGTCCACAAACCCGCCGCCGTTCACCAGGAATTGGCCCTGCGCCTCCTGCGCCAGCCGCACCTTGACCGGGTAAAACGGCACACGCTGGAGCCGCAGGCGAGCCTCCCCTGTTTGTCCGGCCCGGAGCGGAAAAACAGAAGCGCCCGCCGCCTCGGCCGCTCCGGGTGCGTAGGCTGGCGCGTAGCCGGAGCGCACCCGCGCCGCCCGGTCGTCCGGCATAGGGTCGAGGGAAGCCTCCGCATGCAGCAGATAGCTGCTTGGCTGCAGGTTGTCGAAGGCGAAGCTTCCGTCCGCGCGCACCGCGGCGCTTTCTCGGCGTTGCCATCGGCGCCAGCCGTCCACGACGTGCTCCCGCAGCAGCGTCACGCGCATGCCCACGGGCGAGTCGCCGTCGGACAAAGTCACCTGGCCGAGGAGGCTCGCCGCCGGCTCCAGCACCACCGTTTGCTCGGGCGTGTTTTCGGTCACAGTCACCGGGGCGGAAGCCTCGCTCTGCCCGGTTTGCGGGTCGAAATACCCGGGCCGCCGGAAGCGCAGCTGGGTGGCGCCCACCGGAATGCCTGAAAAACTGAACCGCCCCGCATTATCGGTCAGCACGCCGGGTCCACCCGCGGGCGACTCGACCAGCACCCGCGCGATCGGCTGTCGGGTCACTGAGTCCACAACCGCTCCTGCTACTGTCGCCGTCGTCTGCGCGCAGGCCGGTGCCGCGCACAACAGCGCGAGCGGGAAGCGGAGCGAACGGCGAGAAAACGACAGGAGCACGCGCACCACCAAGAGCAGGGAGCTGCCGTTCGCTTGGACGCACCAATGGGGCGAAAGGACGCGAATGCGCGCCCGGTTCATTCCCGGTTTATGCCGATGCGATCGTCCGACACTGCCGCCCAGCTAGCGTGGCCGGCGCTCTCGGCTGTACTCCGCCAATCCGTTGCTGCCTTCGAGAGGATCTGGCACCGCACCTTTCGGAAGCCCGCGCGGCTACTCGACGTGGTAGTTGGGCGCTTCGCGGGTAATGATCACGTCGTGGACATGGCTTTCGCGCAGGCCCGCCCCGGAAATCCGCACAAAACGCGCGTTCTGCTTCAACTCGGCGATAGTCTCGCAACCCAGATACCCCATCCCCGAGCGCAAGCCGCCCACTAGCTGGTGCACCATCGCTTCCAGCGGCCCCCGGTGCGGCACCCGGCCTTCAATCCCTTCCGGCACAAACTTCGCCAGGCGGTTCGAGCCGTTGCGCTCCCGGTCCACCACCGCCTCAGACCGCGCCGGGGCAGGGGACTCCAGGTCGCGCGAGCTCTGAAAGTAGCGCTCGCCCGAGCCCTGCGCCATGGCCGACAGTGAACCCATCCCGCGATACGCCTTGAAACTCCGCCCCTGGTACAGAATCGTTTCGCCCGGGCTCTCGTCCACCCCGGCGAACAGCGATCCGATCATGATCGCGTCCGCCCCGGCGGCGATCGCCTTGGTCAGGTCGCCCGAATATTTGATCCCGCCATCGGCAATCACCGGAATGTCTCGCTCGCGCCCGGCTTTGTAAGCCTCGGAAATCGCCGTGATCTGCGGCATGCCCGCGCCGGTCACCATGCGCGTGGTGCAGATCGACCCCGGCCC
>CAXTVG010000019.1:0-15685 GCA_964247505.1 uncultured Acidobacteriaceae bacterium | reverse complement strand
CGGGAGGCGGCCACTTCGTGGCGGGTCTTTTTTGGATTTGCCACCAACCCCGCAATGCTGATCCCGACCAACGGGAGGGCCACGAACGCTGGCATTCCAGCACAAACGAAAACACGCCACGAAGTGGCCGCCTCCCGCGCAGGGGGTCTTGCTTTCCGAATTTTCCACCCGCTAGGGTACCCCGGTGGATTTCTCACCGGGGTACCCTAGCCTTAGCTATGGCCACAGCAAACCTCCAGTTCGAGCGCGGCCTCCCCGCCGCCGTCGACGCCGAGCGCTCCATCCTCGGCGCCATCCTGCTCGACAACCACCTCTACAACGAGGCCGCCGAGCGCATCTCCACCGCCGACTTCGCGCTCGAACCCCACCGCCGTATCTTTTGCCGCATGGCCGAGCTCATCGACCTCGGCAGGGCAGTCGACTACATTACGCTCCGCGACATCCTTTCCCAGTACAAGGAGATCGAGGCCATCGGCGGCGTCGCCTACCTCGCGTCCCTTACCGAAAACCTCCCCCGCCGCCTGTCGATCGAAGAATACGTCCGGATCGTTAAAAATAAGTCCCTCCTGCGCCAGCTCATCGTCGTCTGCTCCGAGGCCATCACCCAGGCCGCCGACCAGTCCGACGACGCGCTCGAGGTCCTCAACGCCGCCGAATCCAAGCTTCTCGAGGTCACCGAGCATGGCATCCAGCGCGGCTTCGCGTCCATCCCCGAGATCGTCCGCAGCTCCTTCGGCACCATCGACAACCTGTTCGCCGAAGGCCACCGCGAGGTCACCGGCCTTGAAACCCACTTCACCGACTTCGACCGCATGACCTCGGGCCTGCAAAAATCCGAGCTCATCATCATCGCGGCGCGCCCGTCCATGGGCAAAACCGCCTGGGCCATCAACATCGCCCAAAATGCCGCTGTCCGGGGCGCCGCGGTGGTCGCCGTGTTCTCGCTCGAAATGTCGAAAGAATCGCTCCTCCGCCGCATGCTCGCGTCCGAGGCCCTGGTCGACCAGCAGAAAATCCAAAAAGGCTACACTTCCCGCGAAGACCAGGCCCGCCTCACCGAAGCCCTCGAACGCCTCACCGAAGCCCACATCTTTATCGACGACACCCCGGCCATCTCGCTCACCGAAATGCGCGCCAAAGCCCGCCGCCTCCGCCAAATTCACCCCCCCAGCGACCTGATCGACATCGACTACCTCCAACTCATGACCGGCTCCAGCGCCGCCCCCGGCTTCGGGTCCGGCGGGGCAGCCGCCGCCGGCCGTCGCTTCGAAAACCGAACCCAGGAAGTCTCCGCCGTCTCCCGAGGCCTCAAAGCCCTTGCCAAGGAGCTCGACCTGCCCGTGATCGCCCTCTCGCAGCTCTCAAGAGCCAGCGAGCAGCGCGGCGGCGACAAAAAACCCATGCTCTCCGACCTCCGCGAATCCGGCTCCATCGAACAAGACGCCGACGTCGTCGCCTTCATCCACCGCGAAAGCTACTACAACCGCGATGAAAACGGCCAACCCGACCCCGAAACCGAAGGCAAAGCCGAAATCATCATCGCCAAACAACGCAACGGCCCCACCGGCTCCGTCCACCTGGCGTACCTAAGCAAATGCACCCGGTTTGAAAACCTCGCCTTCGGGGGTGAGTGACTGTAGGTTACCCATGAGCCATGACGTAGGAAGCAGGCTGTACAGAATCAGGCCAGAAAGAGGAAAACACTGGGCGTCCGCATAAAATGACACTGTGGACAAGCTAAGCTCTGAGAGGCGAAGTGAGAACATGCGACGGATCAAGGGCAAGAACACTGCCCCGGAGCTTGCCGTTCGAAAGGTGCTGACAGAAGCTGGCGTTCGCTACAGGCTGCACCGCAAAAATCTGCCCGGGAAGCCCGACATTGCAATCGGTCGAATTCGCACTGCGATTTTTGTTCATGGCTGCTTTTGGCACCGTCACGATCAATGCCCACGCTCTTTCGTTCCACAGACACGCAAGCAATTCTGGCAGGCGAAATTCCGTGCCAACGTAAAGCGCGATGCTGAACATTCCCTCGCGCTGGAGAAACTATCGTGGACCGCAGAAACTGTTTGGGAATGTGAGGCCAAGGACTTACACGTGCTGCGTGAACGGTTGCGCGGACTCATTCAGGAATATGGAGATTACAAAGATGCGCACTGAGAAACCCTACCAGGCGACGGGAACAGATGCATCCTGGTATCGTGGGTGGGATTTGACCGATGAAGAGCGTGCGACCTTCCGTAAAACCTCGATTGCCTCTCAAGCTGCCAAAGCAAGAGCGATGCGGGGCGAGTGCACGCTGGAGAAGCATCCTATTCCTGTTCCGCGCTTATGCCCCGAAACTCTCATGCCTCAGCTCGCCGCGAATCAGCTTCGCGCTCTCAGTTTGTTCTCCGGGGGAGGGGGATTGGACATTGGTTTCGAGCGTGCTGGATTTACGCACGTGGCAAGTTATGAAATTCGAGAAGATGCTGCGGATGTCTTGAGGAAGGCCCGTCCTGAATGGAGCGTCCAGAGTGGAGCCAGCGGAGACGTTTGCAATGTTCAATGGGATAAATACGAGGGCACTATTGACGTTTTGCATGGCGGCCCTCCGTGTCAGCCCTTCAGTCATGCAGGAAATCGGTCAGGGCCAGATGACGTCCGAGATATGTTCCCTGAGTTGATACGCGCGGTAAAGGGCATACAGCCGCGCGCATTCGTTGCTGAAAACGTTTCTGGCTTGGCTACGAAGAAGTTCCGGAGCTATGTCAGCGAGAAAATCTTGGAGCCTCTATGCGGGGACTACAAAATCCGCATGTTCTCTTTGGAAGCGGCAGATTTCGGCGTGCCGCAAAAAAGGCGAAGAGTTTTCTTCGTGGGCTTTAGAAGTAATAATGACGCCTCGACATTCGAGGAGCCCAGCCCGACTCATCGCTCGTGCCAAACTGATGCACCCGCGGCACTTTGTGATAGCCACGCTCCTCCGCTTCGCCCTACTCTGATGGCCAGGGAAGCGCTGGGCTTGTCGGATATTGGGTTTGATTCACTTGCGCCTACAATCCGCAGCGGCTTCTCGGGTCCGAGGCATACGACCAGCGTTGTAAATTCCGTAACTTCGCTGAGAACATGGCAGCAACTCGCTATATGGCCCAACGGAGTCGCGGAAGATCGTGGGAAAGCCGCTGCTTTCGTGGCCAGAAACGGTCACTATCGTTTATCGATCCCGGATTGCATGGTGCTTCAAGGTTTCCCGGGCGACTGGCCGTTTCGAGGTGCAGTTTACAGATCGCTTGGACTGATCGGTAATTCCGTAGCTCCCCCTATGGCCTATCATGTGGCGGCTGCAGTGGCACGTGCGCTGTCTGCTCGTGATCGCTGATCCACTGAGCTACAAGCTCGCGCAGCCTCGCGGCATGGTTATCCTTAATTTGTTCCCAACCCGCGAAAAAGCTTTTCGGTACGTGCGGGTTGTTTAACGTAGCGCCTCGCTCGATAACGTATCGCGCGCGATCTCTTAGAATGGCCAGCATGGTTTCCGGGCTGTATCCTACTTTTGTGAGCCCTGCCCGGTACGGTTGCGAGATGTCCATGAGCGCTAAATATTCGGCCTTTGAATATTGATTCTTGTGCAGGCGTCTCGCATCAGCTATGGTGTACACCGGCTTAACCCCAAGTATCTGATGCAGAATGTTGATGTCTAACAATTGTGGGACATGCTGGGTCAAGCTGAAATCCGTTCTGATGTAGTTCCATTTTTCTTCAATCCATGGCGCCATCGCTGCAGGACTTCCATACTGACAATAGAGCAAGGTTCCTTGGCGGTAAACCGATATAAGCCAGTGCTTGTTTTTCCACTTAGCAATATGATCTGGGCCGAAATCCCGCACTGTTGTCAGGCCGCCTTTGGCCGTCGTCACAGATTTGAGCTCAAACTCAAGAACGCGGCCGCCGAAATGCAGGACTGCATCGGTTCCGTGTCTGACTCGATCGGGTGGCTGGAAAAGATTGAACAAATCCAGCATGCGATTTTCACGAGCGTCATCCTGTACAGACAAGAGCTTTTCTCCCTCCCTTTTTAGCTGTAGATTCTTATGCTGCGGCTGCGTGACGTAGGATTCAGCCGACAGCCGCCCAAGCTACTCGTGGCCCCGCGTGTGAAAAATCTGCTTCGTACTGCAGCACTTCACCGAAAGTAGCCTGCGTCCCTTCAATTTTCGAGGACAGCACCGCTTCTTGCGTCGTTAGCGGCGAGAGCAGAATTTCCGGGTTCGGCAGGGCATACAGCACCCCGCTGTACTCCGCCAGCGCCTTGTTCGCTCGCCCGATGAGTGGGATCAGCGGCTCCCACCGAAGCTCCGCGATCGGCAGCTCGTGCGGCACAAATGGCTTCATGTCGCCAGCCTACCAGAAAGCTTTAAGAAGCACCGGAGCTTCTTAAAGCTTTCAAAAATGCCTCTCGCGTACTTAAAGCTTCCCAATATCGCTTTAAGAGGGACGCGGTTTGCTTAAAGCTTTCCGCAAAAGCCTCTCGTAAACTTAAAGCTTCCCCCGCCGACTTCGGGCTCCCACGCACTACTTTATCTGTGCAGCAGCACCCCAGCTCGTCTCGCCGCCTCAGCCGAAATATGCGCCGTCGGCGCTGTCGGCTTGATATTCGGCCCAAAGAGCGGGTCGGCGCTGGCGATGGTGCTCACATCCACATCGGCGAACGTGGTCTTCAAGCTCGCGTTCAAGGAGTCGATCACCTGATTCGCCACCAGCGCATACCCAGTATTCGTAGGGTGAATCCCATCCAGGCCGAACAGGCCGCCGAGATACCCGGTCGTTGCATTCACGCCGTTGATCGTTGTCCCCGTATCCAGCTTCTGAAAGAAAGCGTGCATATCGATCAGCGTTCCGCCAACCGCCGAGACCTGCTGCGCGATCACCTGGTTGTACTGGTCCTCGAGCGCCTGCACCTGCTGCACCTCCGCCGCCGTCAGCACCCCCGCATCGTCGAGCGGCGTGGGCGTCTTGCCGCTCTTGAAATCACTGACCGCCTGCTGCACCTCTTTCTGGCCCGCATCGCAAAGCCCGGCCACCGCATCCACGGCGATCGCACGAGAGAAACCCGCGGTGCCGGTTACGAGTTCCTTCACATCGCGGTCGACGACCACAGCCGCATCGCCTGCGCGGCCATTCTCCCTGACCAAACCAGCGCCTCGGCCACGCGCTTTTTCCCCATGGCCAGAGCCCAGTTCTCCCGCTTCGGCGTAAGCTGCCGCCGCGTTCTCACCGGCAACGGCCCCTGCTACCGCCAATGGCGCTCCCAAAAGCTGTTGCGCCGCGAAAACCTGCGCCAGCGCTTCACCCGGCCCTACACCCCGCGCACCAACGGTAAGGCCGAGCGCTTCATCCAGACCGCCCTGCGCGAATGGACCTATGGACGCACCTACCAAAACTCAACCGAACGCACCGGAGAGCCCGAAGCCTGGCTCCATCACTACAACTGCATTGCCCCCATGCCGGCCTCAACCTGAAAATCCCAGCCTCCCGCGCAGGCCTGAACCGGGATAAGCTGTTGACGCTCCACAACTAAAGCCTGTTATGAACTTTGAACCTAAGTAGGTTCTTTGCTGGTGCGAGTTTGCCGTTCAGCATGGAGGTATGGGAAAGTCACGGCGTGGGTACACAAGTGATGTGACGGACGAGGAGTGGGAGTTTGTATCGCCGTATCTGCTGTTGTGTCATGAAGACGGCCCGCAGCGGGAGCATGAGCTCCGCGAGGTGTTCAACGGAGTGCGGTATGTGGCGCGTAGCGGCTGTCCGTGGTGCTTGCTGCCGAACCATCTTCCTCCTTGGGCTGCGGTGTACCAGCAAATGCGGCGCTGGATCGATGCGGGCTGCTTTGAGACCCTTGTCGCCGATGTGCAATCGATTGTGCGGGAGTAGGCAGGGCGCAAGGGCCAGCCGACGGCCGTGTGTATCGACAGCCGCACACTGCCATCTACCCCTGAGAGTGGTGCACGATCCGGTTACGACGGGGCCAAGCGCCGCAAGGAGTCGAAGGTGCACATCGCGGTCGATACGCTGGGCCATCTGCTGGCGCTGACCGTTACGCCGACCGCTCGTGGCGACCGCGAACAGGCCGCGGCTCTGGCCGCCGAGGTGCAGCAGGCGACTGGCAACACGGTTGAGATCGCCTATGTCGATCAGGGCTACACCGGTCCGAGTATTGCCGAAGCCGCCCAACAGCGGGCATCCACCTTGAAGTGGTAAAGCACCCCATGGCAAAACGCGGCTTCGTCCTGCTGCCCAGACGCTGGGTCGTTGAGCGAAGCTTTGCTTGGGTCGCACGCCTCAGACAACTCGCCCGGAACTGCGAACGGCTTCCCACCACTCTCCGAAGCCTCCACTCCATCCCCTTCGCCATCCTCCTGACCGCGAAACTCGTCAACCTGGCTGCCGTAAGTTCATGACAGCCTCTAGATGTTTGGTCCCGGAGTTTGGTGGGTTGGATCGAGTCTGAACCGATGAGGTGCTTTTATCTAGGTTTGCAGATGAACTCGTACGGAGGTTAAGCCTTTAAGGGGCCTTGAGCCTGCGGGCGAAATTGTAAGCGGTGACGGACTGGTCCAAGTGCAGCCGCAGTTGGGAATGCGTTTCGTAGTAGAAGCGCTTAACAGTAGCGTCCTTGAGGGTGCGGTTCATGCGCTCGACCTCCCCGTTGGTCTGGTCTGGAAACGCGGGGTGTTTCGGCTTGGCCAGCCGGTGCTCGATGTAGTTTTGCGGCTTCAAGCGAGAAATTCCTCTACTGCCGCCCTAATCGCCCGACCTCAACCCCATCGAAAAAGCCTGGTCCAAGCTCAAATGCTGCTCCGCTCGGCCAAGCCCCAACTCCCGAGGCCCTGCCCCAAACTCTTTTCCGACTGCTGCCGAAACTTACAGCCGAAAACGCCCAAACCTGAGATAGAACTCGCTTCGGCGTTTTACAGCGACTATGACGATGCTTTAAGGACCTTCATCTGCTCGCCTCCGCCTGCTTCATGCTCCACAGTTTGGCCAGAACACTCGCGTGCTGTTAAGAACAGCCTCGATCCGGAGCGAGCGAGAATCCCAGGATGCGCTTCTCTCAAGCTTTACCTACCGCACCTACGCCCTCACATAGCCGCACGCCCGACTAAGCCGCCCGAAGCGGACCCGACTGGCATGAAGCCGGCCCCAAGCAGTTCCTGTAGGCTATCGGAGCGATCCCTAACTCGGGCTTGGCTTTTCGTTAACCCAAGCTACAGGCAGCAGCACTATCTTTTTCACAAAGGCGAGCCCACCTCTAAACCTGGTCAGACAATGGAGCTGCCGCCCAATGCGCCGCCACCCGGCCTATCTCGGACGCGCTCGCTCCAGATGCCGCGCAGACCTCTCCTACGCCCTCCTGCCTGCGCCAACCTTCCAGCTTTGATTCCACCGTTTCCGGCGGCACGGGGCGGCTAAAGACATAACCCTGCAAATCCATCTCGCCGAGCTCAAGCAGCGTCCGGACTTCCTGCTCACACTCGACACCCTCGGCGATAATGCGCTTGCCGAGCGATTGCCCAAGGTGCACAATCGCGTCGAGCACGCGCACGACCTCCGGCTCGCTTCCCATCGCCCGCACGAAACTGCGATCAATCTTGAGTGTATCGACCGGCAGCTTATGAAGCACGCTCAGCGAAGAGTGCTCCGTCCCAAAGTCATCAATCGAAATATGGACGCCCTCGGCCTGCAGGATCGCGAGCTGGCAGCCCGCGCTGCCCATATCCGAAATCGCGGCCCGTTCTGTTATCTCAATCTCCAGCGTACTCGCGCATACGCCGGATTCCGCTAAAGCCCGCCCCACCAGATCCGCAAACCCCGCGCGCTCCACCTGCCGCGCCGAAACATTCACGACCATGCGCGTTCCGTCCGCAGCGCCTATTCCCCATCGCGCTGCGTCCGCAAGCGCCCGGCGCAGAACCCACTCTCCCAGTGGGAAAATAACGTTGCTGCTTTCCGCGACACCGATAAACTGGTCCGGCCCCACAATCCCGAGGATCGGATCGTTCAAACGAAGCAGCGCCTCCAGCCCACGCAGCCGGCCGGCGGAAGAAAACTGCGGCTGATAAAACAGCCGAAACCGATCACCCTCCAGGGCAGAGCGCAGGTCTGCGGGCGAAAAAATATCAACCCTCCCTGGCTGTCGAAGCGTCTGCTCCAAAAGCGAATCCCCGCCGTGCTTGGCCCTGTACATCGCTGCATCCGCGTGCCGCTTCAGCTCTTCCGGCGTGGAGCCATGGTCCGGGAATAAAGCAAACCCAATGCTCGCCGACCCGCGAACCCGAATACCATCCAGCACAAACCCGTTCTCAAAGCACTCCGCCAGCCGCCGCTGGTAGGCTTCCCCGTCCTCCAAACTCCCGAGCGCGCCCGCCACCAGCAGGAACTCATCCCCACCGATCCGGGCCAGCAGATCCGATCCCCGCACCGAGCGCCCAAGCCGCCCGGCAATTTGCTGCAAGTAAAGATCGCCTATTTTATGGCCGTGCCGATCGTTCACCTGCTTGAACTGGTCCACGTCAATGTAAGCCACCCCGACGCGAGCCCCGGTTCGCCCCGCTTCCGCGATCGCCTCTTCCAGCCGTGCATCCGCCAGCCGCCGATTCGGCAGCGCGGTCAACTGGTCATGAGTGGACTGGTAGTTCAGCTCGGCGTACAGCTGGCGCTGGTTCACGGCCAGGTTGGCCAGGCTCGCCCCCACCGCAAGCGTTTCCCGCTGCTCCGCCGGCAAAGGCTCCGCCCCGGTGTACTCCACTCGAAACGCACCCACCTGCCGCCCTCTTGCGTCCATCAGCGCCGCTTCGTAAACCGGCATCGCGCTGCCGTTATCCGTCGGAGTCTTCCTGCCATGTTCTCCGCGCAAAGTGTACGAGCAGCTCGCCCCGGGCACCAGCAGCGAGATCGACCTGCAAATGTCGCTCAGCAGCTCCTCGATCGCCGCGTCCGAGTTGATCCGCTCCAGCAGCCGGCTCCGTTCCCGCTCCACCCGCATCGAGCGCGCAATCTGGCCCGTCTGCTTCGCCACCCTGCGCCGCAGCACCGCGATCCACCCGAGCGTAAGCGCCATCGCCCCCAGCAGCCCGCTCCCCACCAGCATCAGGTGGGTGGAGGTCCACCACGACGGACACGCCATCACTTTCAAATCGCCCGCGCTCCGCAGGTCCAACCGGAATAGCAGGGGCCTCCCCCAAGCGCTTGGCGTCACCCGGCAAATGCCCCTGACCGCAACCAGCGTTCCGGGTTTCAGATCGGGAAGCGGTGCCCGCCCTTTCCTCTGCATCACCACACTCACCGGATGCTGGTCCACCATCATGACCATCGAGTCCGAAAGCTCCCCGCGCATTTCCGACAGTACCCGCCCCCGCATCGCGATGAATGTATCGCTGAGCTTGCCGCTCATCGCCTCAGCGTAGCTCGCTGGCTGGGCATCCACCCGCTCGCTGTATCCAGCAGGAAAAAACTGCGCGTCCTCCAGCACAGCCGAGTAGGCGTGCCCATCCGCAAACCCCACTACATCCACCACCGAACCCAGCGCGAGCGCGCCCGTTTGGCGCGTCAGCGCCAGAATGCTCCGCCCGTCGCGCTCCACCACGAGCGAGTTTCCGGGCTCGAAAAATGTCACCGCGCCCTGCACACGCACACGCCGCGACTGGTCCATCACGAACCGCGTTTCCATTACCTTGTTTATTGCCGTAATCGGGAGCTCGAGCGGCCTCAGCCGAGGTCTCCCCAGCACCCGCACGTCCCCGGCATCGTCCGAGTAAAGTTTAGGCCGCATGAGCTGCAGCGCCTCGTTGAAATCCGCTCCCGCCACCCCGGAAAGCTCCACATCCGCGTCGATCAGGCCGGGGAGGTCCAGCCCCTCGTAGTGCTGCACATACGCCTGCACGATGCCACCGGGCACCAAAACCTGCAGCTGCGCCACTGTATCTGTTTCATGGCTCTCAACCGTTGCCGACCGGACGCGGCCGCGAATCGAAACGCGCTGGCAGTCGAGCTCGCCCGTCACCATCTCCCGGAACATCGCCGGCCGCGCGGCAGCCGGCCGGCCATGGGCGACCACGCGAACCCGCGCCCCCGCCCCCACAATCGTCCGAAAGCTGGCCGCGGTCACTCCGTCCACTTCCACCCGGTCTCCCACGTGAATGGAAAACGGATAGGGAGGCTTTTGCAGGATAAACACGCCACCAGAGCTGTCCGCTACGAAAAAGTTCACTTCTCTCGGCTGGTAAAAGGTCACCGTAGCCAGCAGATGTACGGGCAGCCCCTTGGCCGCCTCCCCCGCCGGCAGCTCATGAACTTGGTGCGCTTTCGTAAGCAGAAACGGCTCCGCCTCTGCAGCGCGGGGCCGCGGCACCGCACACAGCAGCAGAAACAGCGCACAAACGCACCAGCCTAGTCCAAACTGCCCAGCCGCCCGCGCCAACCCGCGCCAGGGATGAACTCTGCCGTAAACTTCTTGTTCCTTGCGCCCGCCGGCCATCCTGGTCTCCCCCGCAGAAATCGGGTTTCTCCATACATCGGCCCGTACCGCCGTTTCGTCTAGGGATCGCAAATTAAAAACAACTCCAAAGTAACCACATGGGGCGATTTCTCCAGATTGGCCCTTTTTCGGTTCAGCCGATCCAGGTTCCCACGCCCTGTGCGGCTGCAGTGCGTAGGTTCACATCGCAAAATCGAAGCCAACGGCACTTGTGCCTCGTAGAATCACTTCTGAGAACTCATGCGCTTACAAGGTGTCGAACTACCACAACCAGTTATTAACGCGCAGAAGCAGGGCAAGCTCGTTCTATTCGCCGGTGCGGGGGTGTCCATCGACGGCCCCTCCAGTTACCCAGACTTTCAGGGTCTTGCCGAGGAGATTGGAGGAGCCGCATTTCCCAAGCTGGCGAATGAGCCAGTGGACCGCTACCTCGGACGTCTAGAACAAGCGGGCCTTTCTGTTCACGAGCGCGTGCGGCAGCGCCTGTCACTCCCGGATTCGTTCCCTAACCATCTTCACAAATCGCTTGTTCGCCTTTTCGGCAAACCGGAAGCCATTCGGATCGTCACCACGAACTTCGACGACCACTTTGGAGCCGCGGCTATGGAGGTCTTCGGCAGCGCACCGGAAATCTATCGCGCGCCGGCTCTGCCGTTAGGGGACGGTTTTCAGGGCATCGTGCATCTCCATGGTTCTGTCCGCGACGCTGCGAAAACGCTGGTTCTGACGGATGCGGACTTCGGACGCGCGTATCTCACGCAAGAGTGGGCGCGCCTCTTCGTGCAGCGATTGTTCGCGGAGTTTGTCGTCCTGTTCGTAGGCTACAGCCATCAGGACCTCCCCTTGTTTTATTTCGCTCGCGGTATTGCCGCGGCCTCCCCCGGCCCGGGGCGATATGCGCTGACTCCGGCGGCAAGCGACACGGACTGGACGTATCTTGGAGTTACACCGGTGCACTATCCCATTCGGAGCGCACCCCTGCGCGCCCACGCAGCGCTGGGCGAGTGTCTCGCAAAGTGGGCTGAGATCGCCAATATGGGATCTTTGCGCGCCGAGGAAGAGATTCAACAGATCGTCACGTCGGACCGGCCGGACACTCCCGAAGAATCCGATTTTCTTAGGCAAGCACTGCTGGTACCACATACCCTGCAATACTTTACCCGTCACGCCCAGCATCCTCGCTGGCTGGAATGGGTCTATGAGCTGCCAGAGTTTCAAGTGATATTTGCTCCCGAAGCTATCTTGG
Organism: uncultured Acidobacteriaceae bacterium; assembly: GCA_964247505.1. GTDB lineage: Bacteria > Acidobacteriota > Terriglobia > Terriglobales > Acidobacteriaceae > EB88. The sequence goes on along the minus strand of CAXTVG010000019.1, from coordinate 3,923 downwards.
GCGAGACCTCCCGCCAGCTGGCTCAATGGTATGCCCAGACATTTGCCATTGATCATTTCGCCGCGGCCATTGATATTGTTCGGCGCATGGGACATACCCTATCCCGCGAGTTATGGCACTCTATTGCCGTTGCGTTTCACCAGCGAGGCATTGCTGACGAACCCCTGCGGTTTTGGGTTCCGATCCTTCTAGCCACAATGCCCCCGAAAGCAGACTCGGACTTACTGGCGTACATGATAACCCATTGTGTATTTCCGGACGACAGGCACACGACCCTTCAGCTGTTGAAAAGGTTAACTGCGCCAGTCCTGCAGCTTCAACGCCGATTTGTTCTGAGCCCGAATGAGAGAGCCCTTCCCGACGCGGAGATTATCCCAGTTGGAAGCGATTTCTGGGTGACCCACGTCTACAATTCGCATGTACGCCCTCACATAGGAATGCTGGCTAAAGATCTTGCGCACATTGTTACATCGACATTTGAAGAGGCGAGAGCTCTGTTATCGATGTACGGCAAAGCCAACGATAATTGGGACCCGATCAGTTCCTCCCGTGGCGCCGTCGCATCGCACGATCAGGATCATCTGCGCAACGGCTTTTCAGCACTCATCGATGCCGGCGCGGATGTGCTCCACTGGGCAAATGAACATCAGCCGAGCTTCGCTTCAGCTCTGATTGCGCAATGGATCGAATCGAGCGCACCGATTCTACGCCGCCTTGCGATCACCGGCATGACGCTACACCCATTGCTCACCCATGAGGAGAAACTTACATGGATGATCAAACACAGCCTTATCAACGACTACCAGCAGAAGAAGGAAACGTTCGCCCTCTTGGCGGAAGTCTACGCAAGCGGCAGCACAGACGTTCGCGCAGAATTCCTTGCCCAAGCGGAAGCAAAATACAAGCCAAATGGCGAAGACCACGAGAGCTACGAGTTATTCAATCTTCTCTCCTGGCTGCAAGCGCGCCCGCCCGCGTGTCACCTCGTTGCCGAAAAGCTGAAGCGGATGCAAGAAGAGCATCCTCAGTGGAAAATGCGGGAGCATCCCGATTTCAACTTCTGGATCAGCGGTGGACCATGTGCGCTCGTGCCGGCCAGTCCTGTTCTGGCTTCGCGGATAGAGGAGATGAACTTAGAGGCGCTTCTCGCGGAACGCGAGAGACTTTCCTCTCCAACGGACCCGTTCATGGCGTCCTCCAAAGACGAATTCCTTCAGGAGATAGCACGCGCTGCGGCAGACGATTTTCGTTGGTCCCTGTTCATTGCCGAAGAAGCATTGGCCTGCACGGAGCCCCCCGTAGAGATATGGTCCGCACTGCTCCGAGGCTGGTCCTGCGCGCATGACGCTCAGGAATGGACGTCTCTGTTTTCGCTGCTAAGCCGCATTCAGTCCATCTACGGAGTCGTACTGCACGACCTCGTATCCCTCCTGAAATCCTCTGTTGATCAGAAGAATGGCAGCCTCCCGCGCGCTCTCCTCAACGAAGCACTAGCCGTTGCAAGTACGGCGTGGAGCGTGTGCATTGAAAACGAGCAATCTCTGCCGGAAACGTCAACCAAGTGGTTAGCGGTCGCTATCAACCGCACCAGCGGTTATCTGCTGGACTTCTACTTTGGTGCGCTGCGGTCGCTGTGGCAAACACGCGCTCAGGAGAAGCAGCTGATCCAATCGATCCTGCAGGAACTCGCCGCGACCCTTGAAGGCGTATCGCCAGCCTCCGAAGTTGCAAAAATTCTTGTTGCGGCCTACGCCTATCTATTAGCTGAAGTAGACTTCGCCTGGTATGAAGCGCATGTTCTGCCACTGCTGACCGCGCCCGCATCGCCGCGGTCCCGGGAGCAGTGCTGGGATGGATACTTAGTCTGGGGAAAATGGTCGCAGGAAATGCTTCCAGGATTGCTGGCCGCCTATGTATCTCACCTGCCAAGCATTATCATCGCTTCGGATGAGCGGTCCCGTATGTATTGCAGCCACCTCGCCGGTATCGCAGTGTTCGGTGCTGTCGATCCGCTTGAAAGTGGCTGGCTTGCTTTGTTTGTAGTCCGCGCGCACCCGCGCGAGCGTCTGAGCTGGGTGCAAGCCATCACTCACGCGCTTCGGCAATCGGACCAAAAGGCGAAGGATTCAGCCTGGGACCGGTGGCTGCTTCGGTATCTTGAGCGTCGCGTCCAGGCAGACCCGAGTCCTCTCAACGCGGCAGAGTCGGGCGCCATGTGCGAGTGGGCACTCGTGCTCAGGTCCCATTACGCCGAGATTGTAGAGCTCTTAGTCGCTGGGCCGGCTCCCCAAGTAAGAGGCGGCTTGTTTTATTACCGGCTTCATGAAGCAGCGCTGCTCGACGAACAGCCCCTCGCTACAGCACGTTTTTTGATCGCGCTTTTATCACAGGAAGACAGAACCAGTCTCTGGGATCTCGACCAGGTAGAGTCTATCATCGCGCGCCTCATCCAACTCAATCCCGCGGAGCCCTTATTGGAACCGCTTTGCGAGGAACTCGGCAGATTAGGTTCGGCCCGCGCCCTCGAGTTCAAGGATCTGCTTCGGAGACCCGGCGAGTAGCGCAGCACCCCTTTACGTGCTTACTTATCGCTAGGGCCTCACGTCCTGCTTAGGAGACGGGAGTCTTCCTTCCCTGAAACACAAGCCGCTCTTGCACCCGTTCCCGCCCGCAAAAATCTTGGGGAACAAGCCCGGGAGTGTCGACCGGAAAAGTTTCGGGAAGCTGGCACTCGAAATGAGGTACAAACTTTGCCGCCTGCACCGAAGCCGGTGCAATCCGAACCCAAGCCCACCTCTGAAAACGTCAAAAAGGGTGTGCGAAACACACCCGATTCGGCCTCCTTTTGTGCCCAAAATGCACCTAAAATCCTCCGAGATAACTCCGTTTGCGCCACTATGGCGCTCCTTCCATCCCGAGCCCAAAAACCACCCCAAAGTCACCTCACTCCAAAAACAGGACTGAACAGTTCCCCCCCACCTGCCGATAAGGGGATCACAAGCCGGCGCGGCGACGCACAGGTTTCACGGAGAAGGGCAAGGAGCGCATGTTTTCGATCATCGGCATCCTGGTTGTGTTTGGCGCGGTTATCGGCGGATTTCTCATGGAAAAGGGCCAGCTCGCCGTCCTTATCCAGCCCGCAGAACTCGTCACCATCGGCGGCGCGGCAATCGGCACCCTGCTCGCCGCCAACCCCATGCACGTCCTCAAAGGCATCTCCTCCGGCCTCATCGGCGTCCTCGGCGGTGCCAAGTTCCCCAAACAGCGCTACCTCGACACCCTCAAGATGATGTTCGATCTCTTCACCAAAGCCCGCAAAGAAGGCATGGTCTCGATCGAAAACGACGTCGAAGAGGCCGATAAGAGCCAGATCTTCCAGAAATACCCAGCATTTTTAAAGGATCACCACGCCCGCGACTTCGTCTGCGACACCATGCGCATGGCCATCACCGGCGGCGTCAGCACCTTTGACGTCGACCAGATGATGGACCTCGATATGGAGGTCCACCACAAGTGCGCCGAGCAGCCCACGAACGCCCTCACCACCGTCGCCGATGCGCTTCCCGGCCTCGGCATCGTCGCCGCCGTGCTCGGCATCGTCATCACCATGGGCGCGCTCGGCGGGCCGCCCGAGCAGATCGGCCACAAAGTCGCCGCAGCCCTCGTCGGCACATTTTTAGGCATCCTGCTCTGCTACGGCATGTTCGGCCCTCTTGCCTCTGCCATGAGCAAACGTGTCACCGATGAGCACGGCTACTACTACATCCTCCGCGTCGTCATGCTCTCATTTATTAAGGGCATGTCCCCCATTCTTGCGGTAGAAATGGCGCGCCGCGCCATCCCCGCTCACCTCCGGCCATCGTTCACCGAAATGGAAAACGTCTGCCGCGGCAAAGCCGAAAGCGCGGCAAGCTAGCCATGCC
>CAXTVG010000018.1:0-15852 GCA_964247505.1 uncultured Acidobacteriaceae bacterium | reverse complement strand
GCAATCCATATCTAGCGCATCCGCTCGAAGCTTTTAAGAGTGGAATGGCTTGCGCTGCGCCGGGATGCTTACAGTTCCGCGCTAGCTGTTCTAGGAGCTGTCTTGAATATTAGAAATTGGTTAGCTGGACAATTGCGGGCTACACCTTAAGTGGTAAGTCTAAGTCACGAAAGTACCATGGAATTCCCATGGGTCCGGAGCGGCCATTACCTTGGTGCTGTCGTTCACTATGAAAGGCCATTGAAAGCCGCCGGCCAAGGGCGATGATGCATAAACAAACTTCGCCCACAGAGGTTCCGCTTTGAAAACGCTTGGCCGGATAGGAATTCTAACCTGCAGTTTTGCAGCATTGCCGATGCTCGCGCAGACCAATCTAACAACCTGGCGCTACGACATAAGCCGTACGGGTCAGAATACGGCTGAGACCCAGCTGACTCCGCAGAATGTGAGTACCAGCACCTTCGGGAAGCTTTGGTCCTACAGTGTTGACGGTTATGTTTACGCGCAGCCCTTGTATGTTGCGGGAGTAAGTACCGCGGCCGGCAGTCGCAACATTGTCTTTATCGCAACCGAGCATGACAGCGTGTATGCCTTCGACGCGGATCAGAATCAGCTTTTATGGAAGGCGAGTCTTCTCGATTCCGCCCACGGCGCCGCAAACGGCGCAACGACCGTTCCGAGCGCTGACGTAGGTACGCACGACATTGTGCCGGAGATCGGCATCACGGGCACGCCTGTCATCGATGCCGCGACCAACACCCTGTATGTCGTTGCGAAGAGCAAAGAGTCCGGAACCTATGTGCAGCGCCTGCACGCTCTGGACCTGGCCACGGGCACTGAAAAGCCGAATAGCCCTGTTGCGATCGCCGGTTCTGTTCCCGGAACGGGCAACGGCTCTGTGAATGGCAGGATATCGTTTGTTCCGCTATTGGGGCTTGAGCGGGTCGGGCTGCTGCTCTTGAACGGGCACGTGTATTTCGCAACGGCTTCCCATGGGGATAACGGCCCTTACCACGGGTGGGTCTTCGCCTACGATGCAGCGACGCTGCAGCAGACGGGTATCTTCAACACCAGCCCGAACGGAGGCGAGAGCGGCATCTGGCAGTCCGGCGCAGGCTTGGCAGCGGATACGGTTGTGTCCACCGGGCGGCTCTTCTTCTCAAACGGCAATGGCACGTTTAACGCGCACGCTCCGTATACGAACAACATGGATTTCGGCAACGCCGTGCAGCGTTTGGACCTGAGTAATGGAGCGCTTCAAGCTTCCGATGAGTGGACGCCGCTGAATCAGGCGAGTCTTGATGCTGGGGATATCGACCAAGGCTCAGGAGGCGTTCTGATCCTGCCGGACCAACCCGGAGCCCACCCGCATGAGCTCGTGCAGGTCGGCAAGAACGGACGTATTGAGGTCCTGGATCGGGACTCGCTCGGCGGCTACGACCCCAACTCAGACCATGTCGCGCAGGAAATTGGCGGAGAGATTTCCGGGCTGTGGAGCACACCGGCTTATTGGAACGGCTCAGTGTACTTTTGGGGCAGTGGTGATTCTCTGAAGCAGTTCAGCCTCACAGGCGGTGCGCTCAGCGCTGCGCCGACCGCGCTCAGCGCCGCTCAGTCCAGTTTTCCAGGAGCCAGCCCCGTCATCACTTCAAACGGCACCGCGGATGGAGTCCTGTGGGCCATTCGCTCCGATGGCTATGCCAGCAACAAAGCCGCGGTGCTCTATGCATTTGACGCGACGAATGTGGGGAATCTGCTTTACTCGAGCGATCAGAACGCGCAGCGGGATGGGGCAGGGCTCGCGGTTAAGTTCGCCGTGCCGTCGGTTGTGAACGGCAAGGTTTACGTCGGAGCCCAAGGAGAAGTCGACGTGTACGGCGAACTGCGAACCACCGCGCAAACCATGGCGCCCCCGACGTTCAGTCCAGCGCCGGGCGCTTATCCCGCTCCGCAAACGGTCAGTATCGCCAGCAGCATGCCCGACGCGCAGATTTACTACACCCTCGATGGCTCTGCACCCACAGCAGCTTCAACCCGGTACAGCGGGCCGATCAGCGTTGGGGCGTCCACGACAGTGCAAGCGCTCGCAGTCTCTCCTGAGTTCGGCAGCAGCGCGCCCGTGCTGGGTGCCTACACGATCGGTGCCCCGGCCACGATTGACTTCTCAAACGGGTTTGCGTCGGTCGCCGGACTTGCACTGAACGGCAGCGTGGTGCACTCGGATGACAGCCGGATTCAGCTTACGAATGGCGGCTTCTGGCAGGCGGGAAGCTTTTTCTGGAGCCTGCCGGTCAACATACAACACTTTGTCACGGACTTCACCTTTCAGCTTTCCGGAACCGCGCCCATTGCCGATGGAATCACCTTTACAATCCAGGCGACTGGACCGACAGCTCTCGGGTTTGCCGGAGGTGGACTTGGCTATGGATCCGATGGCGCAAGCGGCCCGCTTGGTATTGGGAAGAGCCTTGCCCTGAAGTTCGACACTTACGATAACGCCGGGGAAGGGAACGACTCTACCGGTTTGGTCTTAAACGGGGCATCTCCAACCGGGCCTGCGTTGGACCTTACAGGGTCGGGGATAAACCTCAGCAGCGGCGATATCATGGCTGTTCACGCGGCCTATGACGGCTCCAAAGTTACTGTGACTCTCAAAGACACACTTACCGGTGCGAATGTAACTGGAACCGCCGTCGGAGATATGACGCAGGTGCTTGGCGGTACGACCGCTTATGTCGGCTTTACCGGGGCGACAGGAGGGTTGACGGCTAGTCAGAAGATTTTGACTTGGACCTTCAACACGACACCGTAGCAGCGGGCTGCTCTCTCTCTTCGCCGCCGGCATGGTGCGACCGGGAAAAAGCGAGGGCTTGCATGCACATTGCATGCGTGTGCGAGCCCTCACTCGCCCCGTTCGATCCATCGCCATCGCAGGGCGCGGCTTTTTACGAATCCAAGCCGCCGGTACAGGGCGATCGCGCGGTCATTGGTCGCGGTCACGCCCAGAAAGGAACGCAACCCGGTCTCTTGATGTTGGCTTAGGAGATGGCGGATGAGCGCCGCGGCGTACCCCTTGCCGGTGTGTTCCGGATGGGTGCACACTGCGCTTACCTCCCGCCAACCTGGAAGTGCGAGCCGCTCGCCGGCCATCGCGACCAACTCACCCTTGTCCCAAATACCGTAAAACGCGCCGAGCGATGCCGCGCGCGGGCCGAAGTAGCCGGGAAACGCAATCTCTTTGAGAGCGAGCATGCATGGCACATCGGCATTGCCGAGCCGGCTCACCCCCGGGCTGGAAACGGAGGCGGCCTGCGCTTCCGGCGTGCAGACCATCTGCAAGCCCGCCATTTCCGCTCGCTGCACGAGTCCAGGATGACTCAGCGGCGCGTCGCTCGTAAGAAGCACCCGTTCCCCGGGGCGGAGCAGCGTGTGAAGAGCCGCCAGCGTTTCGGCGCTTACAGCCGGAATGCCTGCAAACGGAATTGCGTCGGCAGGGAAGCGCCGCGCGAGCGCTCCACCCAAAGCGAGCCCGGCCTGCTCGGTCCGGAGCGCGTGCCAGTACGGATTTGCGAGAAGGTCTTCTGTGGCTACAACCATCGCAGATACCTGAACAACCCAAGCAGTCCACCCGTCACCAGCGCCGTAAATGCCAGCACGATCTCCGCCGCGTAGTGCGAGTGCACAAACGGCAGCCCGCTCACATTCATGCCATAAACGCCGCTCACGACCAGAGCCGGAAGGGCCATGGTCGAGAGCACGGTGAGCACCTTCATCACTTCATTGGAACGGTTTGTAATGCTGGAGAGATAGATGTCCAGCGCGTTATTGAGCATATCGCGCTGCGTTTCCACTGTGTCGAGCAGCCGCGAAATGTGGTCGTACAGGTCGCGCAGATAGAGCTGGTGCTCGCTGCTCATGGGGATGCCCCCGTCGCGCTGCAAGTGCATGGCAGCGTCGCGCGTACTTCCGAGCAGCCGCCGCGCGTTCACCAGCTGTTCTTTAAGCGCGAAGATTTCGCTGAGCGTATTGCGTCCGGGCGAGACTACCCGGTCTTCAAGCGCGTCCAGTTCATTGTCAAGCGCATCGATCGCGGGGAAGTACGAGTCGACCAGCGAGTCGAAAACCAGGTAGAGCAGCCGCACCGGGTTTTCGCAGTCGCGCTCCATCTCGGCCTTGCGCAGCGCCGCGGCTACGTCCGGCTCGCGCGTATCCGCAACTACAATAAAAAACTTCTCCTCCGCGGGGCAGTCCTGCTGGTGATTGGCGAACAGGACGATTTTCCGCTTGAGCGGATCGTTTTGATTGCCGGGCCTTCGAAAAGTTTTCAGGAGCGCAAAGGTGTAATTGCGCGCGCCTTCCACCTTGACGCGCTCGCCATCGCTGCGCGCGTCTTCGATGTGCAGCGGGTGCAGGTGAAACCGCTCCGCGAGCGCATCGAGCTCCGCGTCATCCGGACGCATCAGGTGATACCAGGCCACAGTGCCGCGCCCCCCTCGCAGGAGCTTATCAGTATCCGCCCGCTTGGCAGGGAGGCTACAATCGGGCCCATGGCGGCATTCGATCTCCAGGCAGTGCAAGAGGCGCTCCGCGAGCACAATCTCGACGCATGGCTTTTCTACGACCACCATGGGCGCGACCCGCTCGCCTACCGCGTCCTGGACCTTTCCTCAGCGCACGTCACGCGGCGCTGGTACTACCTGGTCCCGGCGAGCGGCGCGCCGCAAAAGCTGGTCCATCGCATCGAAGCGGGCCGGCTCGACTCGCTGCCCGGCGCGCGCATCGCGTACTCGTCTTGGCAGGAGCTCGAGGCCAATCTCCAAGCCATGCTCGCCGGCGTCGATCGCATCGCGATGCAGTACTCCCCTCGCAACGCGCTCATGTATGTTTCCATGGTCGACGCGGGCACAGTGGAGCTGCTCCGGAGCTGGGGCAAGCAGATCGTGAGCTCTGCCGACCTCATCAGCCGTTTTGAAGCCGTGCTCACCCCGGACGGGATCGCAAGCCACTACCGCGCTCAGCGCGCCATTGACGCGATCCTTCCCGCTGCCTGGCAGTGGCTGCGCGGCGAGCTCGACCAAAGCCGCGCGCCCACTGAGTTCGCCATGCAAGCGTGGCTTCAGCACGCCATGCAGCGCGAGGGCCTCGTCTGGGAGCACGGCCCCAACGTTTCGGTAAACGAAAACAGCGCCGATTCCCACTATGAGCCCGCCGCCGACCGCGCGAAACCTATCCGCGAAGGCGACTTTTTGCTCGTCGACATCTGGGGCCGCGAGGCGAACCCTGGCTCAATCTGGTACGACATCACCTGGACCGGCACGGTCGGCCGTGCTCCATCGGAACGCGAACAGACGGTTTTCGCCATCGTGCGCGACGCTCGCGATGCCGCTATCGCCGTAGTGCGAGACGCATTCGCAGCCGGCAGCCCCGTAGCCGGCTGGGAAGCCGACGCAGCCGCTCGCGCCGTCATCACTGGAGCCGGCTTCGGGCCGCAGTTTACCCATCGCACCGGCCACAACATTGGCGCCGAGCTCCATGGCTCGGGCGCGCACCTTGACGACCTTGAAACTCACGACGAACGCCGTCTCCTGGCCAATACCTGCTTTTCCGTCGAGCCCGGCGTGTACCTCGACACCTTCGGTATCCGCAGCGAAGTCAACATGGTGACCTCGCTGGTTGAGGCAGTGGTGACGGGCAGGGTTCAACAGGAGCTCGTGCAGATTTGACCGGGCCGCTGCGCTCTCAGCGATCCACAAACCTTGGGCAATCGGGTGCCCGACGTCTCGAGTTTGAGACGTGGGATCCCGGCGCTCCAAGCTTGCGCGACCGCATCGGGGCCTGGTGCGCTCTCGGCTGCCTGCAGTTTTTTGTCTGCGAACAAGCGGCCCGGCTCGGCTGGCCCGGTCATTACAGCATGCGCGCCCGCTTCATCAGCGATCTTGGCGAGCGAAGCCTCTGCGCCGGCCACGCGATCATGAACGGGTCTTTTTTCGCCCAAGCCCTGCTCATCGCCTTTGCCGCACTGCTGCTTCCCAGGCGCCTCGCTCCCGGTGCCGCGGGGGAGCTTGCGCGCGGCTTGTTCGTCGTATCCGCTCTCGGGCTTGCCGCCGTCGCTCTTAACCCGGCGGACGTGAATGGAAACCTCCACGTAACCGGCGCGCAGATCCACTTTGCGTCGAGCAGCCTTGGCCTGCTGGTTTGGGGACTGGCCGGCCGCCGCGGCCGTTCGGCCAAAGCCGCTCTGGCTGCCGCGGCGGTTGCCTTATCCTGGGCGGTCCGATTTTGGGCTTTTTGGAAACAGGCACAGCGGAGCGCATGGCCGCCTACCCGCTCCCGCTCTGGCTTGCCTTTACCGGCTGGACCTGCCTCACCGCTGCCCGCCGCCGGAGGGAGGCTTCCCAGCCGGCCCGCGGCAGCGCTTGATTTATAGTCGGGATGATGCCTGAAACCCACCAAGGCCCCCCAGTTTCGCTCGCCCTCCTGCTGGGCTGGCTCATCCCCGGCGCGGGCCACCTGCTCACCCGCCATTTTGTGCGCGCTCTGCTTCTGTTCCTAGCGATTTCGATTCTCTGGTGGCTCGGTATCGCCATGAACGGTCGCTTGTACCTGCCGGGCGGCGCCGACCCGCTCTCGCTCCTCGGCTTCGTCGGCGACCTCGGCTCTGGCGTGTTTTACTTTATAGGCTTCGCGGGCGGCCTCGGGCGCGATGTCGTGCAGGTCGCCACCGCCGACTACGGTACCAAATTTATCGTGGTCGCGAGCCTGCTCAACATCATCTCCGCGGTCGACGCTCACAACCTGCGCATCGGTCGCAAACCCAGCGGAGCGGCCCTGTGACCTTTACCCCGTCCCACTTCACAGCCGTGCTCCTGTTTGCCAGCTCCGCCTCGGTGGTCTTCGGCATTACCCAGCGCACAACCACCCGCGCCATGGTGCGCTACGGTGTCGCCTGCTGGGTTGCGTTTGTCGGTGCGGTCATCGCCGCTAGCTGGCTCATGTACCTCGTGCGCCGCTAGGCACGTTTCGTTACACATCGAGTTTCAGACGCGGTTCCCCTGAGTTACAAGGCTGGCTCAGAGGGTTCACAAGCCCGCCTTCCTCGAGAGCTCTCGACGCGAGAGGAACAAGCGCCGGCAGCGCCCTACCCGCCCGAATGCAGCACAGGCCCGCCGCCCGGCCTTGCTTTCGCCCCAGCCCGCGCCTGCGTCCACACCATTGCGTTGAAGCTGTGCCGCTCCGCAAAACCTGCCCGCCGATACAGCTCGATCGCCCGGTCGTTTCCGCCGGTCACTGTCAGCGACAGCTTTCCGAAACCTCGCCGCGCGAGAGTTGCCGCGGCGACGTCCAGCAGCAGCAGGCCCAGTCCCGCGCCCCGGGCCCGCGCCGCCACGCACAGCTGGGTCACATGCTGCACATCCTCCCGCACCCGCGAGCACAGGATCAACCCGGCCAGCGCCCCGGTCGCGCGATGCACCAGCACCTGTGATGCTTCCCGGTCGAAGACGCCGCAGCCCGGAAATCGGATGATATTGTGCAGAAACCGCAGCGAGCCCGCGACAGAGCGATACTGGTCGTTGATCGTCGCGTCCAGGTGGCCTTCATACGCGTGCGCAATCAGGGGGCCGGCGAGATTGAAGTCCCCATCCTGCCAGCTGCGCAGCTCCAGCCCCTGCGCCGGCAACGCCCGCAGCCGTTCCGTGTTGTTCCGCAGCGCGGTGCCCTCAAGTGGCAAATCCATGAAAATACGCCGGTACACCCCGAACTGCAGTGCGCGAAACAGCCCGGCATGCAGCTCATGCGAGTGCAGCAGCAGCTGCGATTCAATGCGTTCGACGCCGGGCGAGTTCTGCAACAGGGCGATAAGGCTTTCGAGCAGCTTCCGCTCGATCTCCTCTGCAGGATACCCATACGAGCTGTCCCCCAGCGCAAACACGTCGCCGATTACGGCCTTGCGATCCTCGTACACGCAAAAGGCATAGCCCAGCACGCGGCCGTTTTCGACCGCGACGAAGCCCGGCAGCACGCGGGCATCCAGATATTGGGCCAACAGATTGGTCGACGCGCGATAGTCCCAATCCAGCCGCTCGGCCCAGACGTGGTTTTCCGCTTCCAGCACGGGGCGCAGACTCGCGGACGAGAAGTGCCGCAGGTCCAGGATGTCGAGCTGCGGCGCGGCGATCTGTGCAGGCGAGGTCACGAGGGTACCCTGTTCGGAAAGAATACGCTTCCTTCGAGCGTTATCCATGCACGAAGGGTCGAGTGTCAAGGCTGTGCCGCACTCACCTGATACACAAGCAAATCTTGCTCGGGAACCGTGAACAGCAGCTGGTAGCGCCGGCCGGCCAAGCGCCGCGGCAGCTCGCGTACAAAAGGCTCGCGCGAGACCAGGATGTGCGCGTCTGCGGGTACGGGAGCGCGATCGTAGTCTGCCACACGACGATTGCGGTAAAAAGACAGCCCATACTCCACATCGCGGCGCACGCGAAACACAGCGATGGTGCCGGGCTGCGGGGAAATCCGGTCGAGAGCGCCAGCCAACGGCCGCGGCGAATAGGTCAGGTCCAGCAGCCGGATGGTCGCTTTACTGCCCGCAACCGCCGGAATGCCGAATACGGGCCCCACTCCGAAGATAAAGAGCAGCAGTACCACCATGGGCGCGAGCGTCGCGGCCCGCAAACGCGGCAGTCCGAACCGGGCCACGCTGACCAGGATCAGCAGCGCCGCGCCCAGCCCCGCCATCCCAGCAGCCAAGGCGACGCGCGCCGGCGGGTGCAGATGCTGCCCCTCCGCCAGAAAGCTAGGCGCAAGCAGCACCGCCGCCGTCAACAGCCCTGCCAGCAACGCATGGCCGCCCAGCAGCCACGGCGAAAGCCCCCGCGCGCGCATGCGGTTCAGATAGTCGCCCGTCAGAATGGTCAGTGGCGGGATCGAAGGCAGGATATAGCCGGGCAGCTTTGACTCGGAGGTCGTGAAAAACAGAATCGGCAGCAGCGCCCAGATCACCAGAAACTCAGGAAATGCATCGCCGGCTCGCTGAAACCCCCGGTAATGGCCCTTTGCCCGGCGCGCCCGCCACTCCGCGACGCTTTCGCGCACCGCCGAGATAAAAGCCGCAACCGAAAGCACCGCCCACGGCAGCAGTGAGAGCAGGGCCACGGGCAGGTAGTACCAAACCTCGTGCTCATGCTCGAACCGGTTTGTAGCAAAGCGCTCCAGATTGTGCTGGAGGAAAAACACCCGCAGGAAATTGGGATTACGGCGCTGCACCGCGATGAACCAGGGCAGGACCATGGCCAGGTAAAGCACCGCCCCCGGCCACCACAGGGTGCGCCGCAGCAAGCCCCACTCGCGCCGCAAGGCCGCGAAGGCGACAATGATCAGCAGTGCCAGAAACGGCGCGACCGGGCCCTTGGCCAGCGTCGCTGCTCCGATGAAGAAGTACAGGTCGAACAGCCAGAACTTCGATCCCGTCTCGTACCAGGCATACCAGCCCAGCATCGCGATGCCGAACGGTGCCGCCAGCTGCATGTCGGTCGAAGCGCCGCGCGCGAAGCTCAGGATTCCCGCGCAGGAGGCGGTCAGCAGCGCCGCGTCCAACTGGCCGCCCGGCCGGAACCGCTTCATGTGCAGGTAGATCAGCACCACCAGCGTGAACGCAAAACTCGCCGAGGGCAGCCGCGCCGACCAGTCATGGACCCCGAACTCCCGAAAAGCAAGCATCGCGCGCCAGTAATAGAGCGCCGGCTTTTCGAGCCACGGCTTGCCATACAGAATGGGCGTGACATAGTCGTGCCGCGCCAGCATCTCGCGCGCTACCTGCGCATAGCGGGGCTCATCCGCACCCACCAGACCCAGGCCCGCGCCGCCGAAGAGCGGCACCAAGCCGTAGAAGAAGAGAATAGCCGTCAGCGCGGCTATCGTCCCCAGCTCCCTTGCGGTCGCGGGCTGCCAAAAACGCTCGCGCCAGGAAGTGGGCCGCGTTGTGGTCACGCTTCGTTTGGGAATGGCAGTCTGCTTCACGTTCCGGTGTGGCAGCCTGGACGGGCGAAAGCGGGCCGGCTGCTGCTTTTCAGGCTAACAGACCTTTATTCGCTGCCCGGCGCTCCCGCGGGGGCTGCTTCTGGCGGAGCGGGGGCATACTTGTTGCGCTTGCGCGTGCGCGTGAGCAGCTCGTCGATGCGCCCGGCCATTCGCTCGGACCGGTCCGCATGGAACTGCAGCTCGGGTACATGGCGCTTGCCCATGCGGTCCTTAAGCTCCGCCCGGATCCAGCCGCGCGCCGCCGTCAGCCCTTCCACCGTGCTCGCTTCGGCTTCCGCGCCGTCGTCGACCTGCACGTACACCTCGGCGGACTTTCCGCCTGGGTTCAGCAGCACCTGCGTCACATGCGCTGAAGCGATCCGCGGGTCCGACAGGTCGCCCAGAATCATGGCATCGATTTCTTCGCGAACCGTTTCGGCTACCCGATCCTGGTGATATTTGCGCGCTCGTTGTTCGGGCATGATGGCGATCCTTTCATCCGTCCTTTATCCTGCGGCGGCTCTGAAGCTTCGACGTTCTAGGCGACCTCGCCGGGAGCGTGCGAACGCGCTTTGTCCTCCAGGCGGTTCAAACGCTCATTGACCATGTTGAAGTTGATCAATGTCGAGAACTGGGTCATGATCGCCGCCTGGTTTTCCTTTATGGTTTTTTCCATTCTTTCGAAGCGCGCGTCCACTGTTTCGAAGCGCGCGTCCATCTTCGACTCCACTGCTTCGAAGCGCGCGTCCATCTTCGATTCCAGCGTCTCAAAACGGGCGTCTATTTTCGCCTCCAGCGCTTCGAAACGGGTATTTATGTTGGCTTCCAACGTATCGATGCGCGTGTCCAGGCGCTTTTCAATGGCGTCCAGACGGGCGTTGACCGTCTCGATCCGTGCATGCACGCGCTCTTCCGCGGCATCCACGCGCAGGCCAAACTGCTTCTCCAGTGCGTCGACTCGAACAACCAACGCCCGAAGCTCCGGCGCAAGCAGGTCTTGAATAAGTTTCCTTACCCCCTCCACTGCGCCTACCAGCTCCCGATCGCTCATCATCAGTCCTCTCACTTCCCTAGTCTACAAACTCCGTCCAGCTGTCCGTAATTTCCGCGCTCAAATCCCGGGTGATGCGTTCCGCCGCCGCTTCCACCTGTTGCAGCTGCCCTTGCAGGTAGTCCCGCGAGTTGGAGATGGCCGCCACCCCGATCACCGCCGACTGCCAAGTTACTGCTTCATCGAGCTCGGCAATAGAAATGTTGAAACCGTGGCGCAGTTTGTCTTTAAGGCTGCGCACCACCTGGCGCCGGTCCTTGAGCGAGTGCGCGTGTTCGATCCGAAGCTGAAGGGTAAGGGTTGCGAGCGGCATAAGCGGCAAAAGGGGAGAGCGCAAGCGCCCTCCCCCTGAGCATAAGCCGAACCAGCCCAAACGCGCCGGTCACTTTCGTCATGTTCCCAGCTATTGCGCCCGCTTTACCTCGCCTTCAATATCGGTCCATTCATTGTCCGCGAGCTTCAGCCCCGCAGCCGCCGTGTTTTCCTCCAAATGCTTGACCGAGGATGTGCCCGGGATCGGCAGCATCACTGGCGAACGGTGGAGCAGCCATGCAAGCGCCAGTTGGGAAACCGTCGCTCCGTGACGCTTCGCAGCCTCATCGAGCGGGCCTCCCTCCCTTGCCAGCTTGCCGGCCGCGACCGGGAACCAGGGAATGAAAGCGATCCCATGCTTCTCGCAGAACTGGAGCGTGTCCTCGTGTTTGCGGTCGCCAATGTTGTACTGATTCTGCACGCTCGCGACCGGAAGAATTTTCTGCACCTGCTCAATCTCATGCGGCTTCACTTCCGACAGCCCGAAGTGGCGAATCTTGCCCTGTTGTTGCAGCTTCGCGATCGGCTCGAGCGACTGTTCGACCGGCACCTTGGGATCGATCCGGTGCAGCTGCCACAGGTCGATCCGCTCAACTTTGAGCCGCCGCAGGCTCAATTCCACTTGCTGCTGCAGGTACTCAGGCCGCCCTACCGGGTGCCACTCGCCCGGGCCTGTGCGGGTGTTGCCTCCCTTGGTCGCGACCACCAGACCATTCGGATAGGGGTGCAGCGCTTCGGCGATCAGCCGCTCTGAAGTTTCAGGCCCGTAAGCGTCCGCGGTGTCGATCAGGTTAATCCCGAGCTCCACAACCCGCTTCAGTACGCGCTTCGCCTCTGCCGGATCCTTGGGCTCGCCCCAAACGCCCTCGCCAGTGATGCGCATCGCGCCAAAACCAAGCCGGTGAACCGGGAGGTCGCCGCCCAGTTTAAAAATGCCGCTCTCGGCTGCATTTATCGTCGTATTTGCGGGAGTATTCGTTGCCGTAGCCATAGGAACCTAAGATGAGGTCGCGGGAAGAACGGTTCACTCCGGGCCAAAAATGCCCGAGCGGAGCTCCTGACGTTTCCTCCACGCCTATTCCCGATCGGACTTCTTCCCGCTCAGCCCATCGCGTGATCAAAGGTCTGCGAGCGGTGCAGTCACGGGCTGCCCGGCACCCACGGCGAGGCAGCTACACGCGCACCGTCCAGAAAAAAGTTTGCTTCCCCGGTCAGGTCCGTGCGAAGGGTGCGGACATGCGCGGCTGCCAGCTTGTTAAGCGTCGCCGGCCGGGGTAGCCGGTAAAAGTTCCTGCGCCCGCACGAGATTGCGCCGAACTCCGGCGTCAACGCTGCGAGAAACTCCGGCGTCGTCGACGTCAGGCTTCCGTGGTGCCCCACCTTCAGGACATCCGTGTGAGCAAGCCCCGCGCTCACCATGGCCTGCTCCGCCGGTGCTTCCGCATCGCCTTCCAGAACAGCCGAAGTTTGCCCGTAATCCAGCCGGAGCACTAACGAGTTATTGTTGGCCTCCTTAGGATTCGGCACGAACTCGCGCGAAGGCCACAGCGTTTCGACGTGTGTAAGACCGCCCAGCACCCATGCATCCCCGGCCCGGTGCTGCTGGACCGGGACACCCTGCGCCGCGGCCTGCGCGAGCAGTGCCGTGTATCGGTGCGTCGGCGGATTATTGCCCACCAAGAAAATGCGAGGCTTAAAGTTAGCCATCACCGATGACATGCCTTCGATGTGGTCCATGTCCGTGTGCGTGATCGCGATCGCGTCCAGCCGCTGGATGCCCCGCGCCCACAAGGCAGGCGAGACCACCTCCTCGCCTATATCGAATTTGCTGTCCGGCGCAGCCCCGACCAGCCCTCCCGCGTCCACCAGCATCGTCTTTCCGTCCGGCGTGATGATCAGAATGGCATCGCCCTGGCCCACATCGATTGCCGCAATCTCAAGTACGCCCGGCCTGTGCCGCACCGGCTGTGGCGCGACGGCCAGCACAGAAGCGCCGCACAGCAGCGCGACACCCACGGGGCTCGACCAGCGCTCAGCCCGGCGCAGCAGATATACAGCCGCCGCGATGAGCAGCACCCAAGCAACCACACGGAGCGGAGGGGGCGCGGGCAGACGGTAGTCGCCGAACGGCAAGCTCGCGAACCCGTCCACAATCGCCGAAACCACATGCAGCAGGGCCGCCGTCGCCGCGGCCGGCACAAATGCCAGCGAGGGCGCGAGCAGCAGGGTAGCGAAACACACCATTGCCGCGGGCAGCAGGAACCCGAGGAACGGGACGATCAGAAAATTGACGGGGAGGCCCAGAATAGTGACCCGGTGAAAATACATCGCCATCGGCAATGCCATCACCATCTCAACGATGACGGAAACCGTCAGCAATTCAACAGCGCGTAACAGAAAACCCAAACACGCAGGCATGCCCCTGCGCGCAAATCCTCTGCCCGTCAGCGGCTCAAGATGCCGCGCCAGCAGCCGCAGAGATACTCGCCACTGCGCCACGGGCGGAGGGATAGCGACGTCGATTGCGGGATTCCACAGATCGCGCAGGCCATGGAGAAAGGGCGCAAACGTCCGATCTGCCAGGGGCGCGGCCAGTCCGCCAATCGCGATCACGGTCAGCAAAGTCATTTGCAGGCTCGATCCGCCGAGCGCCCGCGGACTCGCAGCCATCAAAAGCAGCCCGGCCAAACCCAGCGCCTGCAGCGCATGCCGTTCCCGGAACAGCAGCCGGCCCGTGAGGAACAGCGTTACCATCCAGAACGACCGCTGTACCGGCTCGCCATAGCCCGTAAACAATGCGTAGGCAAAAGAAAGCGCAATTGTTAGCAGTGTGCCGGCCACCCTCGGCAGCCGCAGCTTGCGGGTCAAAAGCAGGATCACCCCGGAAAAGATCGCCAGGTGCATGCCCGAAACCACCAGCAGGTGAAACGAGCCGGTTCGCTCGAAGCCCGTCCGTGTACGCCGCTGCAGGTAGCTGCGATCTCCTGTCAGCATCGCAGTCACCATGCTTGCGTCGTCTTGCGAGAGCCTTAGGACTTGCGGAAGACGCTGCGCGGACGGCATCTGCGCCAGAGTCATTACGCGCTCGCTCGCGAGGCTTTGCCATCGGTGCAGCACGCACCCAAAACCCGGGGATCCCGAGCCCAACACGCGCACCTGCGCCGCCTTGACCGCGCCGAGCGCGCCCACGCCCTGCCCGCGCATATACTCGCCCGCATCCCAAACGCCGGGGTCGCCATAGCGGCTTTCGGCGCGGGGCGCGAGCGTGGCTTCAAGGCGCGTACCGCAGCGCAGGGCTGGGAAAGCGGCATGCTCATCCGCATACACAGTCAGTCGCAGGCCGCCAGGCAGGGGCAGCTCGCGCCCGTTTGCCTCGCGGTAGGCGGAAACTCGCAGATCGATCCGTTGCGCGATCTCATCGCGTGTGGTGCGCTGAAAAAACGCAGTGTAAGTGGTGCGTTGTACCGGCTCGACACGCACGATTTCGCCTGTAAACGTTCGCTGCGCGTTGTCCGCCGCGAGCAGGGCCAGCCCGTGCTGCGGGTCCACCGGCGGCTGCAACTCGCCCGCGAGGCACCCCAGCGCGAGAAACAACGCACCCAGTGCGGGAAGCAGAACACGCGTCGCGCGGAAAGCCGCCAGCAGTGCAACCCCGCCCAGCAGAACCGTGCCCAGCAGCAGCCACGCCGGAGCCAACCAGCGCACCCCGGACGCAGCCACGCCCAGCGCGAACGCGCAAGCCGGCAGCAGCGCCGGAGCCTCAGCAAACGAGAGCGTCGCCCTGCAATGCCCCGCCACGGATTTCGGGGCGGCGGAGGCATAAGCGTGCGAGATGGGCACCGTGGCAGCCATAAGCTGCGACCACGCTCGAAGCTCTCACCTCCGCCGCAGCTTGGCTACCGTTTCGAGGTGAAACGTTTGCGGAAACATATCGACGAGGTCGAGCCCGGTGATCGCATATCCAGCATCGACCAGAATGCGAAGATCCCGCGACAACGTAGCCGGATCGCAAGACACGTAAGTAACGTGCTCAGGCCCAATTTGGGAAAGCAGCGTGCTCCCTTCCTGCCCCAGCCCCGCCCGGGGAGGGTCAAGCACGACCAAATCCGGTTTTTCCCGGGCGGCCCCGCGTAGAAACGCAAGGGTGCTCGTTTCCACCACCCGGAATTGACCTCCAGCAAGATTGCGCCGCAGATCCCCACTCGAAACCGGCGAGCCCTCCACCGCGACTACCCGCTCGAACCCGCGACCGAGCACCCGCGCGAACAGCCCCACTCCTGCGAACAGATCCCATGCAAGCCTGCCGCCCACGCCCGCCGTCGCCAGGTCGAGCAGGCGCGAAACCAAAAAACGATTGCCCTGGAAAAACGCCCCTACGCTGACTCGGTAGATTTCCGCGCCCACGCGATACGCCAGCGCAGGCTCGCCCCAGCGCTCGAGCACCCGTCCCGAGGCGGCCTCACCCTCGGGCT
>CAXTVG010000017.1:7500-16010 GCA_964247505.1 uncultured Acidobacteriaceae bacterium | reverse complement strand
AGTCGCATTTTCGGAAGTGATCTTGCTGGTTAAAAGGTAAGTGGGAGCGGTTTCATGCTTCAGCTTTTGGCCTGGCCCCGAAGATAGCCGTGCCGATGCGGATGGTTGTTGAGCCTTCCGCGATGGCCACCTCGAAATCGCCGGACATGCCCATGGAGAGCTCGTCGAAGCGGAGTTTGGGGTGCTGCCGTGCGAGGCGCTCGCGCAGGGCGCGCAGCTCGCGGAAGCAGGCGCGGGCGACGGCAGGGTCGGCGGCGATGGGCGCGACTGTCATCAAGCCCTGGAGCGGCAGGTGGGTTTGGAGGTCGGGGAAGCGCTCCAGCAATCTCGCCAGCTCCGGCGAGTCCGGCGTGAGCCCTTCTTTTGTTTCCTCCCGGCTCAGCTTGATCTCAATCAGCACCGGAAGCGAGCGGCCGAGCCGTTGTGCCGTGCTGTGCAGGCGCTCGGCGAGCTTGAGGGAATCGAGGGTGTCTATCGCGGAAAAAACCTCTGCGGCGGCGCTGGACTTGTTGGACTGGAGATGGCCGATAAGGTGGACGTCTAGCGTTTGTGCGTCCGGGTTCGGGCCGATTTGGTAGTCGGGGAGCGCCTCGGCTTTTGCCGCGAACTCCTGGACTCGGTTTTCGCCGAAAAGCCGATGGCCGGCTGCGGCGGCTTCAAGCAGGAGTTCTACCGGGTGGGTCTTGGAAACGGCCATGAGCCGGACCTCCTCGCGTGGGCGGCCTGCTTTGCGGCAGGCCGCGGCAATGGCGTCGTGGACGCGGGCGAGGTTTTCGGCGATGCTCATGCGGGCGGCTTAGCGGCCTTCTTCTTCGAGAAACCGCTCGACTTCAAGCGCCGCGGCGCAGCCGGAGCCGGCGGCGGTGATGGCCTGGCGGTAGCGGCGGTCCTGCACGTCGCCGCAGGCGAACACGCCGGGGACGCGCGTGAAGACCTGCTCGTGGGTTTTGATGTAGCCGTCGGAGTCGAGCTCGATTTGGCCCGCGAAAGCCTTGGCGTTGGGCTCGTGGCCGATGCCGAGGAACAGACCGGAGATGGGGAGGTCGGTGAGCTCGTCGGTGCGGCGGTCGCGCAGGCGGACGCCTTTGACCTCCTTTTCTTCGACGCCCAGGACCTCTTCGACGGCAACGTTGGTGCGGAAGTCGATTTTGTCGTGGGCGCGCGCACGTTCGAGCATGATGGCCGAGGCGCGAAAGGTGTCGGACCGATGCAGCAGGGTGACTTTAGAGGCGAATCGGGTGAGGAACAGGGCTTCTTCCATGGCGGAGTCGCCGCCGCCGACAACCGCGATCTCCTTGCCGCCGAAAAAGAAGCCGTCGCAGGTGGCGCAGGAGCTGACGCCGTGGCCGATCAGCGCTTGCTCGGAGGGCAGGTTGAGCCAGCGGGCCGACGCGCCGCTCGCGATGATCAGGGTGTGGGTGAGCACGGTTTCCTTGCCGAAGTTGAGCACGAAGGGGCGCTGGGACAGGTCGGCGGAGACCAGGTGGCCCATTTGGTACTCGGCGCCGAAGCGCGCGGCCTGGGTTTTCATGTTTTCAATCAGCTCAGGGCCCTGGATGCCTTCGGGCCAGCCGGGGAAGTTCTCGACCAGGGTGGTGATGGAAAGCTGGCCGCCGGGCTCGTGGCCTTCGATGACGAGCGGGCGCAGGTTGGCGCGGCCGGTGTAGATGGCGGCGGTGAGGCCGGCGCAGCCGGAGCCGAGGATGACTACATTGCGTACAGGATTTTCTGGCATGGGAGTCGTTTCTTATCTTACCCGCCGGTTAAGAGGCGGCTTATAAGGGATGCGGGGGACCCCCGGACGATGCAGCGCGGGCTTTACCATGGCTGTATGGCAAACCTGACCCTGGTGTATGGCATGCGGCTGCTGCCGGCGGATGAAACCGCCAGCGTAGATGACGCTCTTGTGGTGCTGAAGAACGGCAACGAAGCGCGGGTGACGATGCACGTGCTGGAGGGCTCGCGGGAGCAGATCGAGGCGCAGCTGCGGCAGAGTATTGAGGCGTTTTTCGAGTTCTTTCCGGAGATCTAGGCCGCGACTTTCGCGTTTGGCTGCTTACGTGCCTTTCCCGCCGCCCAAGGACGGACGGGTGCGCTCCGGCCCGTTTTACGCGGCTCGCGGTCGCGCGGACGTGGAATGGGCAGGGTGTGGCAGCTGAGCGCGCGACTGTCTCAAGCGTTTTTTAAAATGCGTCTGTGCCGATTTGGAACAGGTTTGCTCTCCTTCCCAAATTGAATCGCAGGCCCTCGCAGCATTGCAGAATCTTCTCCAAATCCGGGCGCAGCCATGGCGGAATGGAGTTGCGTTCCGCTGCGGAGCTTCTATCCCGGCGGCAACGGGAGGGTTTCCGCTATGCGACAGGTTCGGGTTTGGTTCGCTTTACTGCTGCTTGTTGGGCTTATCGGCGGAAATGCGGCGAACGCGAGCGGCCCGCGCTGGGTCGCTGGGGTGAATTACTTCAATCCCGCGGCAAAGGGCAACCCGGTCGTTTGGGCGAGTGGGCAAGTGAGCTACTACATGGACCAGGGAGCGTTGTCGAGCTCGGTCTCCAATAGCCAGGCGGCTAGCGGCGTTGCGGCGGCGGCAGCGGTGTGGTCCGGCGTGAAAACTGCGGCGGTCAGTATTACGCAGGGCGGTTCCCTCGGTGAGGACGTGAATGGGAGCAATGTGACGGCGAGCACGCCGGGGGTCGCCGCCACGCTGCCGGCGGATGCGCAGCCTTCGGCGACGGGCAAGCCGGTGGCGGTGGTTCTGGATGCGGACGGAAGCGTGATCGACGGCATCTACGGCGCGGGCTCGAGCGACCCGAACAGCTGCACGCAAACGGGCGTGTACACCTCGGTGGATAACTTTTCGACAACCGGAAATATTGCCCATGCGCTGATTGTTATTAACGGCCGCTGCGCCACCTCGAGCGCTTCAATCTCGCTGCTGCAGTACGAGCTGGTGCGCGCGTGGGGGCGGGTATTGGGGCTGGACTGGTCGCAGGTGAACGAGTCGATGTGGCCGAATGCAACAACGGACGGGCTGGCGGGTTTGCCGGTCATGCACGCGCTGGAGCGGATGTGTTCGGGTTCGATGACCACCTGCATGCCGAACCAGATGGCGCTGCGACTGGACGATATCGCGGGCTTGAACCAGTTGTACCCGGTGACCTCGGCCAACTCGAGTTCCTGGAGCGGCAAGACGCTTACCGCCGCGTCGACGCTGACCGTGCAGGGAACGGTTTCGTTTCGCAATGGGCAAGGGATGCAAGGGGTCAATGTGGTGCTGACGCCGGTGAACTCGACCGCGAACGGCGACATGCCGGACCTGCGGTACACCGTGGCCGCGGTGAGCGGAGCGTACTTTCGCGTGAATGCAGCAAATGCC
The DNA here is from genome assembly GCA_964247505.1 of uncultured Acidobacteriaceae bacterium. GTDB lineage: Bacteria > Acidobacteriota > Terriglobia > Terriglobales > Acidobacteriaceae > EB88. Next base: position 12,637 of record CAXTVG010000017.1, on the reverse strand, counting down.
GTGATGGGCGCGGCGGACGCGCAGGGCAATCCGTATGGCCGGTTCGGCACGGACGACAGCACCAAGGAAGGCTGGTTTGTGCTGAGCGGGGTGCCTCTGCCGCCGGGGGCAAGCTCGGCGCGGTACCGGCTCTCGATCGAACCTGTGAACCCGCTGTACACGGGCAGCGAATCCGTAGGGCCGTATGATACTTCGCAGGTTTCACCTTCCGGTGCTGTGCAGGCCGTTGTTCTGGGAACGCTGAGCGCGGGCTCCGTGACGACCCAAAACTTCGCGATGGCCGATTCGGCGGATGGGACCGTGACCGACGATGGCGCGGAAGCGCAGCCTGACCAGGCGGCGGGAAACGGCGAGTGGCTGGCGAAGCTGGCGGGCTATGGCCATATGGGCTGGTTCCAGTTCCACGCGCGGGCGAACCGGTATTTCACGGTGGAAGCGGCATCGCTGGATGGATCGGGAATGGGTTCAAACAAGAAGGCGGCCGTGGTAATCGGGTTTTGGAACGCGGCGGATGCCGTTGGTTCGCAGCCGGACTTGTCGACGACAACGCCGTTCAATGGGCCGGAGGCCGGTCTTTCCGTGTTGTCGGCGCAAACTGCCGGCGATGGCGAGGTGAGGGTCGCGTATGCGGATGCGCGCGGGGATGGGCGGCCGGATTTTACGTATCGGGCGCGGGTCTTGTATGCCGACTCGGTGTTTCCGGCACGGCTGCCGCTGACCGGAGGCGCGATCGCCATTGTTGGCCAGGGATTTCGGCCGGGCGTTACGGTGACGGTGGGCGGCGTGCAGGCCGCGGTGACGGGTGTGACGCCTACGGAAATCACCGCGGTAGCTCCGGCGGTAAGCGCGCCGGCGGGAACGGTGGTGGTCGCGGTCCAGGACCCGCAGACTTTTGGGCTGGCGAAGATTCTTGACGGGCTCAGCTACGACGCGCACGGGGATGACGGGATCAAGCTGGTGCCGGCGCTTTCGCTAAGCGGGACCGTTCAGCAGGGGGTGCCTAGCCCCGTGACAGTGCAGGTGGTCGCGGCGGACGGGCAGACGCCGGCGCCGGGGGTCACCGTGAGCTTTGCGGTGGCGAGCGGCGCGGCACAGATGGGCTGCGGATCGGCGGTGTGCACGGCGACTTCAAACGGCGACGGCATGGCGGCCATGACGGTCACGGCTACCGGCGCGCAGGCGACCGAAATCAGCGCGTCCCTGTCCAATGGGGCGAGCGTGAGGGCGGCATTCAACGGGGGGATGCCGCCGCAGATTGCGCCGACAAACACGCTCTACGTCGCGATCGGCTCGACGGCGAGCTGGACGCCGGCGGCAATTGTGCTGAGCAATGGCAAGCCGGTGCAGGGCGCGGCGGTGCAGTGGACGGGCAGCACGGGCGCGCAGGTCGCAGGGGCGGCTAACACGAGCAGCAATGCGGCTGGGTTGGCTTCGACCACGGTGACGGTGGGACCGCTCGCCTCGGGCGCGACTGCGCATGTGTACGCCTGCCAAGGGCAAAGCATGGCATGCGCGACGTTTACCGTGAACGCCGTGCACACAGAAACAGCATCGCTGCTGCCGGTGAGCGGCGTAGGGCAGAACTTCCAAGCGGGCAGCACTGCGCTGCCGGTGACGCTGGAGGTGATCGACGGCATCGGCCATCCTATGGCTGGGGCGACGGTGAGTTTTTACCAGCAGATGAACGCGTGGCAGCCGCCCTGCCCGGCGGGGGGGCGCTGCCCGGCGGCGCAGCAGCTGGGATCGCAGGCGAGCACCGCGGTTTCCGATGCGAATGGGCTGGTGACCCTGACGCCGATGAGCAGCGGCGGAGCGGCCGTGAACATTGCCGTGCTGGCGTCCGTCGGGCAGAATGGGACGCTGCAGTGCGTCCTTGTGGAGCGTCCGTAAGCAGGGCGCGAACCAGGCTGGGCGAGGCGAAAACGAAAAAGCCGCACATGGGAGCAGCGGCGCATCTTTGAAGTAACAACTCGGGTGTTGTACCCGGGCGAAGGAGGCTTGGCATGGCGGCTGGCAGATTAAGCGGCAAGGTGTTCTCGAACGTTGCCGTCGAGGAAAAGCGGCGGCCGCGCGTCCTGATCCTGGGCGGAGGCTTCGCGGGTATGAACGCGGCCAAGGCCCTGAGCAAGATGCGGGTGGATGTGACCCTGATCGACAAAAGCAACCACTACACGTTCCAGCCGCTGCTGTACCAAGTGGCTCTGGCGATGCTGTCCCCCTCGGACGTGGCGTCGCCGATACGGCACATTTTGCGAGGCTTGCGGAACGTGGATGTGCTGATGGACGAGGTCGCGAGCATTGACACAAAGGCGCGTCATGTTCGGCTAAAAAGCGGTTCCGAGCTGCAATACGATTACCTGATCGTGGCGACCGGCTCTATGAAATCCTACTTCGGGCATAACGAGTGGGAGCAGTACGCTCCGGGACTGAAAAGCGTTGAGGATGCGACTGAGATTCGCCGGAGGGTGCTGCTGGCCTTTGAGCTGGCAGAGCAGCAGGCGCTTGAAACCGGGTCGCACCGGCCGTTGAATTTTGTGGTGATCGGCGGGGGGCCGACTGGGGTGGAGCTGGCCGGAGCGATCGCCGAGATCGCCCGTTACTTCATGAAGCAGGATTTCCGCCACATCGATCCCAAAAAGGCAAGGGTGCTGCTGATGGAGGGCGGTCCGCGCATCCTGCCGAGCTACCCGGAGGACCTGTCGGCCAAAGCGGTGAAGCAGCTGAACCACCTGGGCGTGGATGTACACACGGATTGGATGGTGGAGGAGATTGGCCCGGGATTTGTGAAGGTGAAAGATCAGGAGAAGCTGGATGCGATTGTGACGTTGTGGGGAGCCGGTGTGGCTTCGTCTCCCGTGGGCGCCATGCTGGGCGCGCCGCTTGACAAGCGGAAGCGGGTGATTGTGGATAAGACGTTGAACCCGGAGGGGCTTCCGGACGTGTTTGTGTGCGGGGATCTGGCCCTGTTTATGCAGGGCGGGCATGAGCTGCCGGGGGTGGCGCAACCGGCGCTGCAGATGGGCGCGCATGCCGCAAAGATGATCGGGCAAGACATGCGAAAGCAGCCTCGGCAGGAGTTTCGCTATTTCGATAAGGGCGACATGGCGACCATCGGCCGATATGCGGCTGTGGCGGATGTGAAATGGCCCTTTAAGGCGCACTGGGGAGGCCTTCCTGCGTGGGCGACCTGGCTCGTGGTGCACCTGGTGTTCATTATCGGGTTTCGCAACCGGCTTTCCATTCTGGCGCAGTGGGCCTGGACCTACCTGTTCCTGTCGCGGGGCTCGCGCTTGATCACAGGCAACCCTGAGCTGGAAGGGTGGCAGGAGACCAAGGCCTTACGCGACCCCAGCGTAAGCCGCCCCGCAGATGCGCCTGCCCTGAAAACAGCCGGCGATCTGCGTGGAGCGTGAGACTTCGTCAACGGATGGAGAAGCCGGCACTCCGGAACTCGACCGGGTACTCCGGAGTGCCGGCTGTAATGGGGTCGCATCCGCGGCTGGTGCGGTGACTGGATATGCCTTAAGCAACCACCGGTTGGGTAAACGGGACATTGACCGAAGTAAGCCAATTGAAGCGATCGGGCACCGTGCCGCCGACGATACCGAAGAACTCCTGGGAGAGTTGACGAGTGATGGGACCTGGCTCGCCGTCCCCGATCAGAATGCGGTCCACAGAGCGAAGCGGGGTCACTTCAGCCGCGGTGCCGGTAAAGAAGGCCTCATCGGCGATGTAGAGCAGCTCGCGCGGCAGTGCTTGCTCGACTACCGGGATGCCGGCGTGGCGCGCCAGGGTCAGGATGGAGTCCCGAGTGATGCCGTTGAGCACGGAGTTCGCCAGGGGCGAGGTGTAGAGCGTGCCGTTGCGGACGACGAACAGATTCTCCCCGGAGCCTTCGGACAGGTAGCCGTTTGTGTCGAGTGCGATGCCTTCCGCATAGCCGTTAGCCTCGGCTTCCATGCGGATCAGCTGGGAGTTCATGTAGTTGGCGCCTGCCTTGGCGAGCGAGGGCATGGTGTTGGGGGCGAGCCGGTTCCAGGAGGAAATGCATACGTCGGCACCGCCGTGCTCGCCTTGGAAGTACTTGCCCCACGGGTAATTGGCAATGTAAACGTCCACAGGGGCGTTCTTTGGGTTGACGCCGATTTCGCCATAGCCGCGGAAGATGACCGGGCGGATATAGCAGGGGGCGACTTTATTGGCTTCGACCAGGTCGATGACCGCGGAGCAGAGCTGGTCGAGCGAGTAGGGCACCGCCATGCGGTAGATCTTGGCCGAATCCATCAACCGCCGCATGTGTTCGGGCAGCCGGAAAATAGAAGCGCCTTCCGGCTGCGTGTAGCACCGGATGCCCTCGAAAACGGAAGAGCCATAGTGGACCACGTGGCTCATGACGTGGATCTGGGCTCGATCCCAGGCGATCAACTCGCCATTGCGCCAAATGTTGGCGGTGGGCTGGATGGGCATTGCAGGCTCCTCGGTGTGCGGTTTGGAAGCTTGATTATAGCGAGCACGGCGCAAAATCGAGAGCCGGTACTACGGTTATCTGTCGCGGCCCGCGACGGGTGGGGTAAGGTGCTGGTATGTTTGGGCCCGCTTCACACGCATTTCGGGAAATTCATGAGTCGAAGTACGTCGGCTTTTCACTCCTGGCTTTGAGTTCGATTTTCTTTCTTGTCGACCCGTTCGCGGCGATCGGATCGTTTCTGGCGATTACCGCGGGCGTAGACCGGGCGAAGAGGAAGCGCATGGCGGGGAAGGCGTGTATCACCTGCCTTATCGTGTTGAGCTCGTTCGCGCTCGCCGGGCAGTTCATCTTCAAGATGTTCGGCATTACGCTGCCGGCCTTTGAGATCGCGGGCGGCCTGATCCTGATGCTGATCGGCATCGACATGCTGGAGGCTAAACGCTCACCGACCCAGGAGAGCTCGAGCGACGCCGCGGAGGCGACAACCAAGGAGGACGCCGGCATTGTGCCGCTCGGGATACCGATGTTGGCCGGGCCAGGGGCGATCTCGAGTGTGATGGTCATGGTGGGGCAGGCGGCGAGCTGGTGGCAGATGGGAGCTATTCTGGAGTCCATCGCGGTGACGGCGGCGGCCAGCTACGGGGTCCTGAGCGGGGCGGAACGTTTGCA
>CAXTVG010000017.1:0-2500 GCA_964247505.1 uncultured Acidobacteriaceae bacterium | reverse complement strand
ACGCGTACGGCGACTGTTTAACAAAAACACAGGTCTCTGCAAAGTCGAAAACGACGTATAGGGGCTGACTCCTGCCCGGTGCCGGAAGGTTAAAAGGAGAGGTTAGCCGCAAGGCGAAGCTTTGAATTGAAGCCCCGGTGAACGGCGGCCGTAACTATAACGGTCCTAAGGTAGCGAAATTCCTTGTCGGGTAAGTTCCGACCTGCACGAATGGAGTAACGATCGTACGACTGTCTTAACGAGTTGCTCGGCGAACTTGTAGTACCGGTGAAGATGCCGGTTACCCGCAGCTAGACGGAAAGACCCCGTGCACCTTTACTACACCTTAACTATGAATTATGACGTTTGCTGCGCAGGATAGGTGGGAGGCTTTGAAACCAGGCTTTTGGGTTTGGTGGAGCCAACGGTGAGATACCACCCTGTGAGCGTTGTGATTCTAACCTGCTCCCGTAATCCGGGAGAGGAACATAGTTAGGCGGGTAGTTTGACTGGGGCGGTCGCCTCCTAAATTGTAACGGAGGCGCGCGAAGCTACCCTCAGACTGTTTGGAAATCAGTCGTCGAGTGCAAAAGCATAAGGGTGGTTAACTGTGAGACCTACAAGTCGAGCAGATGCGAAAGCAGGCTTTAGTGATCCGGTGGTTCTGTATGGAAGGGCCATCGCTCAACGGATAAAAGGTACGCCGGGGATAACAGGCTGATCGGAGCCAAGAGTTCATATCGACGCTCCGGTTTGGCACCTCGATGTCGGCTCATCGCATCCTGGAGCTGTAGAAGGTTCCAAGGGTTAGGCTGTTCGCCTATTAAAGCGGTACGTGAGCTGGGTTCAGAACGTCGCGAGACAGTTCGGTCCCTATCTGCTGTGGGCGTAGGAGATTTGAGGAGGGCTGTCCTTAGTACGAGAGGACCGGGATGGACGAACCTCTTGTGTTCCAGTTGTCCTGCCAAGGGCACGGCTGGGTAGCGAAGTTCGGTTGTGATAACCGCTGAATGCATATAAGCGGGAAGCACGCTCCAAGATGAGATCTCCCTGAAGGGCCCAGGAAGACGACCTGGTTGATAGGCTGGAGGTGAAAGCGCAGTAATGCGTGCAGCTTACCAGTACTAATCGCCCGTTCGGCTTGTCCATAGAATTAACTCTGTGCAGTTCGCACCGATGGACATTCAACACAAGCCTTGCAACACCCCAATCGATTTCGTTGTGAGACATCCAGGTGGCTTGGTGAAGATGACACTGAGCGCTTCAAGCGTGAAAGCTGGAGTAAAGCGCCTTATAAGTTTACCGGTGACCATACTGCGAGGGTCCCACCCGTTCCCATCCCGAACACGGAAGTTAAGCCTCGTTGGGCCGATGGTACTGCGCGCGTAGGTGCGTGGGAGATTAGGAGATCGCCGGTAATTACTCAGAACTGCCCGCCTTGCGCGGGCTTTTCTTTTTTCGGCAGGAAAATGGCGAAGCCGCTGGGCACGAAAAGTGTTTTCGTCCGCCAGTCACAAGTTGCCGTGGCGTGGAGATATATGTTTCGCTTCATCGGTGTGACAGTCCTGTAAGTTACGGGCGCCCGCTGGTTGGCTTAGGCTTCTGGTTTCACTCCCTCGTCAGGATGTCACCCGGGCTGCGGAGTACGTCGCGCAGAGGATATCCAATTCGGATGTTCGGCTTTCTGGTGATGATGATCAGTAAGCAAACTGCTTCAATCGCCATGTCTGACCGACAAACGCTCAATGTGGACTGGCATGCAGAGCGTCCCGGACGCCAATTGGTGGACACGAGCAGTCCAGGTGGAGCGGTCTTCAACTTGCAACCCATGCAATTCCCCAGATCGAAGTGTGCGATGGACGGTGCCCGCAGGGGCTGACGATTCGGAGATTCTTTCACCTTCACCACACACGAGCAAAGCCGTCGCCCCGAGGGTGAGCGATAGGACTACTTCGATGAGATCCATCTCCTCGCTGTGTTGCGCTATGCATGCGAGCCACCTAGGTTAGCCGCAGCTTTCTCCAGTGTAGAGTGCGAAGCAAATCTGCTGATATTGCTGCGCGATGCGGCGCTTCCGCACAACTCCGCCTGTCAGGGCGGGTTTATAGAGGCGTAGGAGGAATATATAATGCGTCTTTCGATTCAATCTCTCGCTCTTTGCGGCGCGTTGTGTGGCGGTCTTTTATCCGGCTCGCTGTTCGCCCAAGTTGCAGCTACAAGTGGTTTTGCCGATCAGGCGGGTCCCACCATGCATCACGGACCTATGTCCGCCGATCAGGAGCTCGCGCACCTAACCAAGCAGCTCAGCCTTACGAGCGATCAGCAGTCACAAATCAAGCCGATCCTACAGGCTCGCCAGGACAAGCTAGTACAGCTACACGGGGATGCAAGTCTATCCCGTGAGGACAAGCAAGTGAAGATGAAGTCCCTGGACGACGATTCGAACGCAAAGTTGGAAGCTGTTTTGACCAGCGAGCAAAGACCGAAATACGAGCAGATGGTCCAGCATCGCAAGGAGCGC
>CAXTVG010000016.1:0-16229 GCA_964247505.1 uncultured Acidobacteriaceae bacterium | reverse complement strand
CCCCTCGCTCTTTTTCCGCGCCGCTTCAAACTCGTCGCCCGGCTTCCACCCGGTCGGCGCGCCGGCGCTGGCCTGCCAGCCTAGAAGCAACCCGAACTGGGCCATGCGTGCGTCGCCGCGGAAGTCCATGTCGGCGTGGTACTCGTCCGACGGCTGGTGGTAGTGGTGAGCGGTGTAGTCCTTTACCTGCGCGTCACCCCAGGCTGCGTCGTGGCCCTGGAACAGGGTTCCCTCGCCGATCGAGAATGCCGGAATGCCCACCCGGGCGAGCGAAAAATGGTCGGAGCGGTAGTACGACCCGGCCATGGGGAACTGATCCGGCTGGATCGTCAGGCCGAACGCCTGCGCCGTTTTCTCGACCGTGGGATAGAACTGGGTCCGGTCCGAGCCGCTCACCTCCGCGCTCTGGGGGATGCCGATGGGCAGCAGCTCGTCGTAGTTCAGGTCGAGCGCGATGTCGCGCGCGGGCACGGGTGGGTGCATGCCAAGGTAGGCCGAGCCGAGCAGCCCCTGCTCCTCCGCGGTGACGGAGGCGAAATAGATCGTGTGGGGCGGCGGGGTTTTCGACTGCGCGAACGCCCGGCCCATTTCCAACAGAATGCCGCAGCCGGTCCCATTGTCGGAGGCGCCGTTGTAGATGCCGTCGCCCTTGGCGTTGGGGTCGATGCCGAGGTGGTCGTAATGCGCCGAGTAGAGCACGGCGTCCTGCGGGGCGGGGTCTGCGCCGTCTACCTTCGCGAGGACGTTGGCGGAGGTGTAGGGGCGCACCACGCTGGCGACGTGGGCCTGAAGCCGGACCGGCAGCTCGACCGGCTTGAATCCGCGCTTGCCGGCCGCGTCGATTTGCTTATCGAGATCGAGGCCCGCGGCCGCCATCAGTTTGCGCGCGGTGTCCAGCTGAATCCAACTCGCTGCTCTGAGGGTCGCGAGCGGATCGCCTTTCAGATAACTTTTTTCCACCGCCTGCGAGTTCTGGACCACCGCCCACGGGTAGCTCGCGAGGTCGGTGCGATGAATGATGAGCACGCCCGCCGCGCCCAATCGGGCAGCTTCGTCGTACTTGTACACCCAGCGGCCGTAGTAGGTCAGGGCCTTGCCTTTGAAAAAAGCGGGGTCGTCCGAGGGCGGCTCGTTCACGATCACGAGCAGAACCTTTCCCTTCACGTCCACGCCTTTGTAGTCGTTCCAGCCGTACTCGGGGGCGTCGATGCCATAGCCGACGAACACGATAGGGGCATCGATGTCCGCTGCGGGCTCACCGCGCTCATCCTTCGTCACGTAATCGGTGTTGTAGGCCAGCGGCATGGACGCGCCTTTTGCGGGCACGATGGTGAACCTGGTCGCGGCCTCGTCGGTGTGGACGGCGTACAGGTCGACTTTCTGGAAGTAGCCCCCGTCATCCCCGGCGGGTTTCAGGCCGTTCAATGCGAACTGGGTGGCGATGTACTCGGCGGCCAGCTCGCCGCCGCGCTTGCCGGGGCCGCGGCCTTCCAGCAGGTCGAGCGAAAGAAACCGTACATGGGCCCGGATGTCTTCCGGGTTAATGAGCGCGGCGGCTTGGGCGGCGGCCGGTGGGACGCCTGCGACTTCGGGAACCGGAGGCATGGTGGCGGGCTGCTGAGCGAAGGCAGCCGCGGCGAGCGACAGAGCGGGCAGGAAGCGGGCGGCGCGCGGAATGGTCAGGGGCAAGTGGAAACTCCTTGGAAACAGCGCTCTCCGCGGGAATGGATCGCAGGCATGGCGCTAAAGGGAGAGTACCAAGGTTTGCGCCCGAAAGAGCTACAAAGAAAGAGATTCGAGGCTGCGCGCCTGCTGCCGCGAGAGCATCTCCCCGGAGGCTTGTGGAGCGGTGCGCTCATGCGCGGAGGACCCTGGAACGGCGTGGTGCGCCGGAAGTGCCCCCAGCTGTTCCAGGTCGGTGTAACGTCCGTTTCGCATCAGCGTTTTCCACATCAGTCCAAGGTCCGAGCGGAAAGTCGCGCGCGCCATGTAGGTGAAGTCCAGTTCGAGCTTGCGCGGGGCGATCAGGCGGCGGTGCGTTTCTTCCAGGTCGTCGTGGTGCACGTCGCGGAGCAGGTGCTCTTCCGCCGCAAAGGCCAGAGTGGCCGCGCCCGTAAGCCCCGGACGGAAGCAGGTGTCCATGGTTTTGTGCGCGTGGAGCTTAGGCCGCGGGCCGACCAGGCTCATATGGCCGCGGCACACATTGACCAGCTGCGGCAGCTCGTCCAGCTTGTATTTGCGCAGCCAGCGTGCGGGAGGGGTCAGGCGGCGGTCGCCGTGGCTCGAGCGCATGGAGCCTTCGGCGGCGTGCTGCATGGTGCGGAACTTGTAAATGGTGAACTCTTCGCCATGCATGCCCACGCGGCGCTGCCGGAAGATGGCCGGCCCGGGCGAGGTGAGGCGTACCACAATAGCGATCACGAAAAGGAACGGCGAAAGAAGGGCAAGAATGGCAGCGGCAGCCGCGAAATCGAACACACGTTTCCGCCGTGACCGGCTCCAATTGCTGCACGGTGCCTGGTGTTTTACTGTTTTGCGGGGAGAGCGCCAGCTCGCGCGCGCCGGGTGCGCGCGGCGAGGGAGAGTCGATTCGGTTTCCATTTCAGCCTGGGGCGGATACTGCGCTTGAGTCTGCATTCAAAACCCGGTGTCGCGCAAAAGTCTATGGATTGGAACCCGAAAGCCTCGTGCCTTGTTGCTTTCCTTTAAGCACGATAGAGGGGATGGGGCGCCGGGTCAACCCGCCAGGCATCACCGGAGTGACCTCCCGGATACTGCCGTGGCAGGCAACCTTCCGGTTAAATTCCGGAAAAGAAAGCCTGTGCTACCGTAGCAAGTGGCTGTTTCAGAGTTTTCAGGACGATTGCGAGCCCGAGTCAACTCCTGAAGGCTATATACGAGAGATCCCGCATCGGGGCGTTCCGAGCGGCCGGCGAGGTTTTGATTTGCGTAGGTGGTTTGGCCGATCCATTGAGCTCGCTCCCATGAGCCTGATGCGGTGTTGTTTTCTTTTTCTCGCTTCTTTGGTGGTGGCACTCCCGGTTTCGGCGCAGGTGGACGATCCGCTGCAGACGAATCCCGCGGGGTCGCAGGCCAACGATGGAAATTGCCAGGATCCAAACTCCGCCACCTGTGTGCCGCAGAACGGCTACCAAAGCACGCAGAACGGGAATGGAACGTATGGAGCGCCCAACGGAAACTACGGTGCTAATGTGCCGGGAGGCGCAGCATCCACCGGCGCCAACTACGGAACGCCCTACGGCACGGGCAATCAGCCGCTGACCGAGCCCAATTACCGGGACGAGAACGCGCTTCCGAACCAGAATCAGCAGGCGCGCTCCCGCCAGCCCGGTTTCCAGCCCATCGCGCCCGAGCCGCTGACCGAGTATCAAAAGTTCGTCGCGGAAACGACAGGGCAGGTTCTGCCCATCTTTGGAGCGGGGCTGTTCCGCCAAGTGCCCACGACGTTTTCGCCTGTAGACCAGATTCCCGTGCCCGCTGACGCCGCCGTGGGTCCGGGCGACCTGCTGCGCATTCGCATCTGGGGCCAGGTCAACTTTTCGGCCGACCTGCGCGTGGACCGCTCGGGCGAGATTTACCTGCCGCAGGTGGGGCCCGTCCACGTCGCCGGCGTCCAGTATTCGGACCTGAACACGCAGCTGCGCACCGCGATTGCGCGCGGGTACCGCAACTTTAATGTGTCCGCTCAGCTGGGCCAGGTCCGCTCCATCCAAATTTACGTCGTGGGCCGGGCGCGGCGGCCCGGTACTTATACGGTCTCCTCGCTCAGCACGCTGGTCGACGCGCTGTTCGCGAGCGGCGGCCCGGCGCTCGATGGCTCGCTCCGGCACATCCAGCTCAAGCGAGCGGGAAAACTGGTCACGGACTTCGACCTGTATGACCTGCTGGTGAACGGCGACAAGAGCAAAGACACGGCGCTCCAGCCGGGGGACGTGATCTATATCCCGGCAGTCGGCCCACAGATCGCGGTGCTCGGCAGTGTGAAGACGCCTGCGATTTATGAGGCGCGCCTGCCGGAAACGGTCGGGCAGGTGCTTGAGGATGCGGCCGGAGTGACAGCAGTCGCGGGCGGCGCGCAGCTTTCGGTGGAGCGGATGCAGGGCGCCCAAGGCCGGTCCACTGAGCAGATCGCGTACACGCCGGAAGGGCTTGCCGCCCCGCTGCGCGATGGGGACATCCTGCGGGTTGAGTCCTCCGTGCCGCGCTACGACAAAACGGTGACGCTGCGAGGAAACACGGCAAACCCGGGCCGCTACGGGTGGCACACGGGCATGCGCCTGAGCGAGCTGTTTCCCGAGCGGGCCGCTCTTTTAACGCGCAATTACTGGTGGCAGAGGACGCGCATCGGGCTGCCCGCGCCCGAGTTTGAGCGCGAGCCGGCGCTCGAGCGCTACCGCCAGCCGAACGAGCCGGAAGCCCTGCCGATCACGCCGGAGGAGCAGGAGCGCCTGCGCCAGAACCGGGAGCAGTACCTGCGTCAGCAGCAATACCAGGAACAGCAGCGCCGCGTGGCCCAGACGCAAACCAACAGCGCAAACACGGCTGTGCTCGGCAGCTACGACTCCGGGCTGACCGCGCCCGAGGCCGCCGGCTCCACTGGCACCTATGACCAGTACGGGGAAACCCGGCTGACCCCCTATGGGCAGCAGCCGGCGCAAAGCTCAGCGCAGGCTCAGCGCGACGTGGTCACGGAAAACACCGCAAATGCGCAGGGCTTCACTGACGTCACGCTGCCCGCGCCCGAAATCGACTGGAAATACGCGGTTATCGAGCGGTTGGACCCGCAAACCCTGAAAACTTCGCTGATCCCCTTCGATCTGGGCCGTTTGGTGATGGACCATGACGCCTCGCAGGACCTTGCGCTCGAGGCCGGCGACGTGGTTTCGGTGTTTTCGCAGGCCGATATCCACGTGCCGGTCGAGGAACAAACGCGCCTGGTGCGGTTGGAGGGCGAGTTCGCCCATGCGGGCGTGTACAGCGCCAAGCCGGGTGAAACGCTGGAGCAGTTAGTGGAGCGCGCGGGAGGATTTTCGCCCGGGGCTTACCTGTTCGGGTCGGAGTTTACACGCGCGTCGGTGCGCGCGGTGCAGCAGCGCCGGCTGGACGAGTACATCCAGGAGCTCCAGCTGCAGATTGACAGGGGAGTGCTCGCGACCTCGGCCGCGGCCGGCTCTTCGGCCGCCGACCTGGCCAGCGCAAATGTTGCCGGGACGGAGGCGCGCGAACTGGTCGCCAAGCTCCGGCAGATTCGCGCGACCGGGCGCATTGTGCTCAACCTGAAGGCGTTCAGCGAAGGCGCCCAAAGCCTGCCGCCGCTCAGCCTCGAAGACGGCGATACGTATTACGTCCCGTCCGTGCCGTCCAGTGTCAGCGTGATCGGCGCGGTTTACAATCAAAACTCCTTCCTGTACACAAAGGGCGGCCATGTGCGCGATTATGTCCACCTGGCGGGCGGAGAGAACCGCAACGCCGATAAGAGTCATCCGTTCGTGATCCGGGCCGATGGCTCCGTTATCAGCCAGGACCAGGTCGGCGAGAAGAAGTTCACTCAGCTCGTGATTCAGCCGGGGGACACGATCGTGGTGTCGGAAAAGACCTTCGGCCCGTCCAAGCTGCGCGAAGCGCTGAACTTTACGCAGCTGTTCTCTTCGTTGGCGGTTGGCTCAGCGGTGCTGGGAACTGTACTCTAGGGGTACCTTGGCGACAACAGCAGAACACGGAGTGATGCGGGATCCGGTATACGGCGAAGGGCCGTACGCGCCTGCGCCTGAGCCGCCGGTCACAGAAGTTTCGATTCTCGACATCCTCGTCGTTCTGGCGAGGCGTGGGCGCTTTATTTTGTGGTTCACCCTGGCATGCACCGCTATCGGCGCGCTGCTCGCCTTTACGCGCACTCCGGTTTTTACGGCCAAGACTGTGGTGTTGCCTCCGCAGCAAAGCAGCCCCGGGGCGGGGATCGCGGCGCAACTGAGCAGCCTGGGCGCGCTCGGAGGGCTGGCCGGCGGCGGGCTCGGGATCAAGAACCCCAGTGATCAGTATGTCGCTCTATTTAAAAGCGAGGGGGTCGAAAATGCGATGGTTCAGCGCTTCGATCTGCAGCGGCAGTACGGGGTCAAACTCCTCTCGCTCGCGCGCCGCGGTTTTGAAGGCAGGTCCAAGGTCGCCGCGGATGCAAAAAGCGGGCTTATTACCATCTCCTACACAGATCCGGACCCCAAGCGCGCGGCGTTGATCGCAAATGCCTACGTGGACCAGTACCGCCACTTGTCGGAGCACCTGGCGATCTCCGAGGCAGCGCAGCGGCGCTTGTTTTTCGAGCAGCAGCTGCTCGAATCGAAAAACAACCTTTCTGCGTCGGAAGACGCGCTGCTGAAATATCAGCAGAGCCACGGCTTAGTTGAGCTCAATAGCCAGGCGCGCTCGCTTATTGAAGAGGGTGCCAGCCTCCGCGCGCAGATCGCGGCAAAGCAGGTGCAGATCCAAGGCATGCAAACCTTTGCCGCGCCCGATAATGCCGGGCTTGTGCAGGCGCAGCAGGAGCTCACGAGCCTGAGGGCGCAGCTCGCCAAGCTGGGCGGCAGCGGCGATATCAACGGCGACGAGCTGATCGTGCCCGGGGGCAAGGTGCCGACCGAAAGCCTCGAGTATGCCCGGCGTCTGCGGGACGTGAAATACAACGAGACAATCTTCAACATCCTGGCGCGCCAGTTTGAGGCCGCGAAGCTGGACGAAGCCCGCGAGGGCGCGCTGGTGCAGGTCGTAGACCCGGCAACGCCGCCGGACTGGAAAAGCGCTCCCAGCCGGCTGCTCTGGCTGCTGGTCTCGTTCGCCCTGGGCTTCGTTGTCAGCTGCGGGTGGGTGCTGTGGCAGGCAGCTTTGCGCCTGCTGCACCGCGACCCGGAAACCGACAGCAAACTGAACGCGCTCTCGAGCGCCTTGCGGCCCTGGCGGCGGGAGCGCCGCGCATGATTCTTGTGACCGGGGGCGCCGGCTTTATCGGCTCCAACTTTGTGCTGGATTGGCTGCGTGGACTCGACGAGCCGGTCGTGAATCTGGACCTGTTGACCTATGCGGGGAATCCGGCAAATCTCGCCGCGCTGGACCGGGACGCGCGGCACCGTTTGGTCGCGGGTGATATCGGCGACGTCGAGCTCGTGCGCACGGTCTTGCGCGAGCACCGTCCGCGTGCGGTCGTCCACTTCGCGGCGGAAAGCCACGTGGATCGCTCCATTGTTGACCCGGGCGCGTTTCTGCGCACCAACATCGACGGCACCTACCGGCTGCTCGAAGCCGCGCGAGAATACTGGGCGGGGCTCGAAGGCTCGACGCGCGCCGATTTTCGCTTTCTTCATGTTTCGACCGACGAGGTGTACGGTTCGCTCGGCCCCGGCGACCCTGCTTTCACCGAGCAAACTCCCTACGCGCCGAACAGTCCCTATGCAGCCTCGAAGGCCAGTTCAGACCACCTGGTGCGCGCTTACCACCACACCTACGGCCTGCCCACGCTCACGACTAACTGCTCCAACAATTACGGCCCGTTCCAGTTTCCCGAGAAGCTGATCCCGCTCATGATCCTGAACGCGCTGGAGCGCAAGCCGCTGCCCGTGTATGGCGATGGGCAAAACGTGCGCGACTGGCTGTTTGTCGGGGACCACTGCCGGGCGATCCGGACAGTGCTCGAAAAAGGAAAACCCGGCGAGGTCTACAACATCGGCGGCGCGAGCGAACGCGCGAACCTCCAGGTTGTCCGCGCGATCTGCGACACGCTCGACGAGCTTCGCCCGGGCGCAACGCCCCGGCGCGAGCTGATCTCCTTCGTTACCGACCGCCCCGGCCACGACCGCCGCTACGCCATCGACGCCCGCAAGATCGAGCGCGAACTGGGCTGGACGCCATCGGTCGCCTTCGAGCAGGGTCTCCGCGAAACCATCGCCTGGTACCTTGACAACCTCGCCTGGGTCGACGACGTCCGCACGGGCGCGTATCTTGACTGGATGCGAACCAACTACGCGGAGCGCGCCTCACGATGAAGGGCATCATTCTCGCCGGCGGCTCCGGCACCCGGCTCTATCCGGTCACGCACGTGGTCTCCAAGCAGCTCCTGCCGGTCTATGACAAACCCATGATCTACTACCCGCTCAGCACGTTGATGCTGGCGGGCATTCGCGACATCCTCATCATCTCCACGCCCCAGGACTGCTCGCGGTTTGAAGCGCTGCTGGGCGACGGCGCGCGCTGGGGCATTTCCATCCAGTATGCAGTCCAGCCCAGCCCCGACGGCCTGGCGCAGGCGTTCCTGATCGGCAAAGATTTCATCGGCGGCAGCCCGAACGCGCTGGTGCTCGGCGATAACATCTTCTACGGCGAAGCGCTGTCGCGGTTGCTGAAGCAGGCTGCGGCCAAGGAGCGGGGCGCGACCGTGTTCGCCTATCGCGTGACAGACCCGGAGCGCTACGGCGTCGTCGAGTTCGGCGGCGGCGGCCGCGCGGTGAGTCTCGAAGAGAAACCCGCAAAGCCGAAGTCGCCCTACGCCGTCACCGGGCTCTACTTCTATGACAGCTCGGTCGTTGACATCGCGGCGGGGTTGAAACCGTCACCGCGCGGCGAGCTTGAAATCACCGACGTGAACAAAGCCTACCTCGAACAGAACTTACTTGAGGTCAAGGTCCTGGGCCGCGGCATGGCGTGGCTCGACACCGGCACCCACGATTCGCTCTGCGAAGCCGGCGTGTATATCCAAACTATTGAGCGCCGCCAGGGCACCAAGATCGCCTGCCCGGAGGAGATCGCCTACCGCAGCGGCTACATCAACGCCGAGCAGTTGTGCGCGCTCGCCGAGCCCATCCGCAAAAGCGGCTATGGCCAGTACCTGCTCGATATTCTTGAAGAGCACACGTCGTTTCAGGTCGAAATTTAAAAAATGAAAGTAACCGAAACAGCCCTGCCAGGGGTTCTGCTGCTCCAGCCGCGCCAGTTTTCCGACGCGCGCGGCATGTTCATGGAAACCTACAACCAGCGCGCCATGGAAGAGCTGGGCCTGCCCACACACTGGCCGCAGGACAATTTCTCGCTGTCCCGGCGCAATGTGGTCCGCGGCCTCCACTACCAGATCACCGAGCCGCAAGGCAAGCTCATCCGCGTCCAGCACGGCGCGGCGCTCGACGTGGCGGTGGACCTGCGCCGCTCCTCGCCCACGTTCGGCAAGTCCGTTGCAATCGAGTTGCGCTCGGAAGAAGGCGCGATGCTCTGGATCCCCGAGGGTTTCGCCCACGGCTTCGTCGCGCTTACTGAAAACCTCGTTTTCGCCTACAAGGTCACCGGCTACTACTCCGCCGCGGGCGAGCGCACCGTTCTGTGGAACGATCCCGACCTCGCGATCGAGTGGCCGGTGACGGAGGCGGAGGCGATCCTTTCGTCTAAGGACGCTGCCGGCACGCGGTTCCGCGAAGCCGAGGTGTTCCCGTGAGTTCCCGTTCCAAAAACCCCGCTGAGCAAGTCTTAGCGAGCCGGCGAGTCCTCCTCCTGGGCGCGAACGGACAGGTCGGCGCGGAGCTCGCTACTCGCTTCGCCGGCACAAATCTCCTCGCGCTCGACCGGGCCGCCGCCGACCTGAGCCAACCCGAAAGCCTGCGCGCCGTCGTGCGCGCCGCCCGGCCTGACCTGATCCTGAACGCCGCCGCCTACACCGCTGTCGACCGCGCCGAAAGCGAGCCCGAGCTTGCCGACCGCGTCAATCACCTGGCCCCCGCGGTCCTGGCCGAGGAAGCCGAGCGCGTGGGCGCGATCCTGCTCCACTACTCCACCGACTACGTCTTCGACGGCACAAAAACCACGCCCTGGGTTGAGACCGACGAGCCTAACCCGCTCAACGTCTACGGCGCGACCAAGCTCGCCGGCGAGCGCGCCATCGCCGCCCGCTGCCCGCGCCACATCATCCTGCGCACCAGCTGGGTCTACGGGCCCCGCGGCCACAACTTCCTGCTCACCATGCTCCGCCTGGGCCGCGAGCGCGAGGTTCTTCGCGTCGTCGACGACCAATGGGGCGCACCGACCAGCGCGGGGGCACTGGCCGAGGCTACGCTGGAGATCGTGGACCGTACTGTGTCCGGGGCAGTCGAGCGCTGGGCAGGTGTGTACCATTCCACCTGTGCAGGCACGACGAGCTGGTACGGTTTCGCGCAAAGAATTTTCGAGCAAGCCCGCCAGTATGAGCCGCGAGTTTGGCCGCGGCTGGAGAAGGTGGCGACCGCGGAATTTCCTGCCTCGGCCAAGCGCCCTTCTAATTCCGTGCTGGAAAACCGCAAGTTAGCCCAAACCTTCGCAGTGCAGCTTCCGGACTGGACGGTTGCTCTCAAAGCAGCCCTGGAGCAGTGCGGCCTAAGCCAGAAAAAAACATTCCAATTTTCGCGCTGACTTCAGTTACTTCGACTCGGCATCTCGCAGATAGCGGCCTGCAAGTACCCCGCGTACTTCCCAGGCTTGTGGAAAGTACATAAAGACAAGGAAAGAACCGATGCTGGATAGAATAACGCCCACTGAGCCGATACGCTGTACCAGGTAGATGGAAAAGTACAGGTTGGCGATCGCCGCCAGCACCGCAACTACCGTCTCCAGCCGCAGCCGGCTGCTCGCATTCAGCAGCAATGCCTGGTTGCTGGTAACCGCCATGACAAACGAAAATGCAGCCATAAGGCACAGCAGCAATTCGCTCGGCACGGTCGAACTGCCGGCCAGGACGCGGATGATAGGCCGGCCGGCGATCGCCAGAAGCACAGCCGCGATCGCAATCGCGATCAGGCTTTTGCGAGTAATGGCGCGGTACATGCGCCTTACCCAGGTGAGATCGCCTTTTTGGTACGCTTCCGTCAGCGCCGGCCAAAGCGAAGGAACCACAAGCGCCTGCAGCAGTCCGGCATAACTGGTAAGCCTGTAGGCCAAGCTATACGGCGTAACCTCGGCTGCGCCAAGATAGTGCGTGATGACCAGATTGTCGGAGTAGAACACCACTAGGTTGGTTAGCTGGAGGATAAAAAACAAGGATCCCTGGCCGACAAGCAGGCGAGCGATTCCAGGACGCGCCTTCCATGGCAGCGGACGCATCCATGGTTTATGACGAAGAAATAACCATAGGTTTAAGCTCAAGGTGCCGAGTAGCGCCGCTGCACAATACGCCGCCATCAGCGCTACGATAGAACCCCTGAGCGCGATGACAACGAGCAGAGCGGCCAGGCTCAGCACATTATTTCCTATGGCGAAGTAATTCGCCAGGTGAACCTCTTGGTAGCCCGCGAACACGCGATTGACCAGGTTGAGAGGCAGGCCCACCAGAAACATCGCGGCCGCAATCGCCGCGCACAGCCTGGCCTGGGCGATCAGCGCTCCTTCTTTCAGGTGAAGCAGCGCGCCCCAATCAATGCTGTACCAGGCCAGCCAACAAACAGGAGTTAGAAAAAGAACAACCGCGACGCTAACCCAAAAAGCCGTGGCATAGTACTGCTGCGCTCTCCCCTGGTCCTCCGCCGCGTACGCCTCGGAGATAAAGTTGGTAAGCGTATTTGCAATTCCCAGATCGAGCACGGCAAGCATGACCACGGAAGTGCTGATCGTCACCCAGACGCCGTACTCCAGCTTCCCCAGATAGCGTACCGTCAGGGGTAAGCTGATTAGACTTATCAAAACTCCTAGACCCCGTCCAAGCAGGCCGGACAAGCTGCCGTGTACCATGCGCGCGATGCGAGGGTCGCGCTCCAAGCGCTCACGCCACCGCTGGAGCAGCCCTGCTTTGCCGGCACGGGTTTCGAGCAGCCCTTGGCCGGAACCGTCAGATGGCGCGTCAGGCATGAAGAAAGTCCCGCAGATAGCTGACCAGGCCTAGCCCGAAGCGAAAATGCCCAGGGAGCAGTGCTGCCCCTTTCACAATGCGCGGCAGGCGGCGGCCTTCCATTAGCGCTACTCGCTGGGCCATATACCTGGCCTTCGCCCGGGCGTGTTTCGCGATTTGTTGACTCACAGGCAAGGTTGCGAGTTTGTCCGCCATCAGCGACAGTTCGCGCGCTCTGGCGTGGTAAAACGCTACCCTTTCCTTCTTGCGTGTGCCCAGCGCGGCCCGCCTGGTGGTTCTCTGGATTCCAAGCTGCTGCGAAGCATGCAAGCGATAACTGATGAGTGGCTCAGGAACCATCTTGAGTTTTGCGAGCGAGGCAAGAACAAATGCGATCCACCCATCGTGAACCCACTCAGGCGGAATCGGAAGGATGTCCTTGAGGAAGTGCGAACGGAGAACCAGGGTAGCACCCGTTACGACTGATCCTCGAACCAGGAACAACACCGGATCCCGCTCGAACCTGCGCTGTTCGCGACCGGAAAACCGTATCGAGCGCCAGAGCGTTCCACCTGTGAGCGCGCCGTCCTGGTCGATGAGCGTGGCATCGGAGAAGACGCCGGCGACATCGGGCTCGTGCTCGAGAACAGCTCCCATTGCTTCAAGTTTGTTCGACGCCCACACATCATCCTGATCGCAAAGGGCGATAATGTCGCCCGCGCAAAGCTGCATGGCTTTTTCAAAGTTTTTCGTCGAGCCCAGGTTGCGTTCATTGCGCACAAAGCGGACTGGGAACGGAAAAGATTCGGCAAACGCCTGAACGATGTCCTCGGTGGAATCGGTCGAGCCATCATCGCAGATGACGATCTCAGAAGGCGTGAGAGTCTGGGCGCCGATGCTCTTGAGCTGCGCCTCAAGAAAACGGGCGCCGTTATATGTGCACATCGCCACGGAAATCTTCATGCTTACGGTCTCACTCCGCAGGCCCTTCGAACCTGTCCGGTAGAGCAGGTCCAGTTTACTTGAAAGCACAGGCCCACTCTATGTCGCCGTAGTACTCTTGAATCGTACACAAGAGCTCCAGATTGAACGGAACACCGGGCGGCGCGGTCCGGAAAGGTTTAGGTGAGCGAGGCAATTGAAACGAATGCGGGTTCTCGCGGTCGTGGTGCGCTACAAAACGGCAATTGCCGACTCTGAAACCCTGCAAGGCTTTTGCCGTGCGCTCGCGGACCATCCCGACCTGGCTGAGGGGTACAGCCTGCTGATCTGGGACAACAGCCCTGAGCCGCTCGCCAACCCGCAGCTTTCTATCCCGTTCACGTACCGCCATTCCGGGCAGAACCCGGGCGTTTCTGGAGCCTACAACCACGCCATGCAGTTCGCGCTCGAGCACGGCCACACCTGGATGCTTCTGCTGGACCAGGACAGCGAGATCACAGCGGGGTTTCTCCGCACCATGTTAGAGCATGCCCGCGCTCTCGCGGACAAACCGGAAATCGCTGCGGTAACGCCCACGGTGCGAGTCGGGACCGCGCTGGCCTCGCCCCGGCAGCAGCTTTTCAACAAAAACCGCGCCTACCCGGCAGGCGAGTCTGGGATTGCCGAAGGCGAGGCGATCGCCATCAACAGCGGCTGCCTGATGCGGGCCTCGGCTCTCTCGGACATCGGCGGCTTCGACCTCGATTTCTGGCTCGACTACTCTGATCTTTACGTCTTTCACCAGTTCTATCTCGCGGGCAAAAAGGTGTGGCGCGCGGCCGACGCGGAGCTCGAGCACGAAATGTCCATCGCCGACATGGACCGGCTGATGAGCCCCTGGCGGTACCGTAATTTTTCCTTCGCCGAGTCGGCGTTCTACGACCTGTACCGCAGCCCGCTCGAAAACCTGAGCCTGACCGTCCGGCTGCTTGCGCGATGGGTTCGGCAGCGGCGAAAATACAAGAACCCCGAGTTCGCGCGGATGTCCGGGGAACAGTTCAGAAACAGAGTGCTGCTCGGGCGCGGTGAGCGGCTGGAACGATGGCGCGCGCAGGGTGAAGCGCGCCGCGCCACAAACAACGCCCGCGCGTTGACCCCTACCGGGAACTGAATCTTATGAAAACGAACGTGCCCCAACCGGAGCTGCCCGCTGTCGAAGCGCATGAGACGGCGCGGATTCTCACTGTCATGGTGCGTTATCAATTGCTTCTCTCCGACTCGCAAACCATCGCGGGTTTGTGTGACGCGTTCGGCTCGAACCCGGAGCTTGCCCGGGCTTTCGAGCTTCTGATCTGGGACAACAGCCCCGAGGCTCTAACCGATCCTCAGTTGCCGATTTCTTTCACTTATCGCCATTCCGAGCGCAATCTGGGTGTTTCAGGCGCGTACAACAGCGCGATGGAGCACGCGCTGAAGCATGGCAACGCCTGGATGCTGCTGCTGGACCAGGACACGACGGTGACGGCTGAGTTCCTCGAAACAATGCTGCGCCACAGCCGCGAGTTAGCCGGCAACAAGGAGATCGCCGCAATCGCGCCGATTGTGCGCACGCGCGGCGTGGTGATCTCTCCCCTGCGTCAGCTTTTCAATCGCAATCGCCTGTATCCAGCCGGCGTCAGCGGCGTGGCGCCTGGCGAAGCGACAGCAGCAAACAGCGGCTGCCTTCTGCGCGTTTCCTCGCTCGCAGGCATTGGCGGCTTCAACACGGATTTTTGGCTCGATTACTCCGATATGTATGTGTTCCACCGGTTCTACCTGCGCGGAGACAAGGTGTGGCTGGCAGCGGACGTGGAGCTCGAGCATGAGCTGTCGATCATGGACTACGACCGGCTCATGACGCCCTGGAGGTACCGGAACTTTTCCTTAGCCGAGACCGCGTATTACGATCTATACAAAGGCAAGTTAGAAGGATTTGTTCAAAGCGCGAGAGTTTTCGCGCGGGCGATCAAGCAAAGATGGAAGTACGCGAACCCTGAGTTTTCGCGCATTGCCTGGGAGCAATTTTTCTACCGCTTGCGTGTGCGGCGAGCGCAGCGCATCGCGCGATGGCAGGCCGAGGGCGCGCGGCGGCTCGGGCCTGCAAAGCTTTGATAGTTCCACTCACAAGTGGCCCCCGTTTCCGCATTCCGGGCAGCAACAGGCCCCTGTGGCAGTGGACCGCGATCGCGTTCTTTTGGATCTTCGCGCTCGCCTGCCTGGCTGCGTTTTGGGGCATTGTCCAACCCGACAGCTTTCGTCTCGGCGCCGATTCCGATACGTACCTCAAGATTGCCGACTTTATGCGTGAGGGCGGCGCTGGGGTTGCGCTCGTCAGTTTGAGCGGCAACCTGCTCGGGCCGGTAGCCATCGCGCTGCTGTTGAAGACAAACGCGGCCATCTTCGCCTTCAATGCAAGCCTGTTTATGATAGCTGTTTACGCTGCGGGTTTAAAAACAGGTGTAAATCGCTGGGTTTATGCAATCCTTCTCATGGCAAATGCTGAAACGCTGGTGAGTATTGTGACCGTCAACAAAGAGATCCTTTCGCTCTTCTCCGTGTCTCTCTTTCTGAAGTACATTTACTCCGAACGCCGTTCCAAGCTGCTTCTGTTGGTCATCCTTGTCAGCGCCCTGCTCGCCCGCTGGCAACAGCTCGCGATCGTGCTGCTGTACCTGTTCCTGAGGCGGCGCGGATCGCTCTTCGACAGAAGGCCAGGGCTGGCAATCGCATGTGTCGTCTTATGTATCACAGTCGGCTATCCATTGGCGGCATCGAAGTTGGATATCACGGCTTTTACGATCCAAGGGGAGACCGGCGGCACGATTACCACCATGAACGACATGCAGGCTCATTTCCTGTTTCCGCTTGTGATGCTGCCGAAGATGGCCATGAATCTTTCCGGACAGCTTGTCACGCCCTGGTATTATCTCGACGGATATTGGACTCTGGACCCAGGCGATTTGCAAAACCGGTTCGCGGTCCAGATTCATACAGTCGCCACGTTGATGGTCCTTGCCGCGGTATTTTGGTCGGGGCGTTTTCGTGTGAAAGAGCCCGCTATCTTTTTCTGCTGCTTGTATCTGATCTTCACCGCTCTTACCCCGTTCGTGCAACCGCGATACCAGTATCCAGTCTATGTATTGCTGTGCTTGGAGCTCGCCCGGAACAAAGCATACGTTTTGCCGAAGCGGCTGACCCGTTTGGCTTCGCTGCCGCCTCAAATACGGTGGCTGCGGGTTAAAGTAGTCGCTCTCAACAGGACGCGCAACTCCGCTCCTTTCAACCTTGGCGGCGCAAGCACCAGATATAAGTTGAAGATATGAATGCATTCGCCCAGGCCGGCGCAGGCGTGCAGCAGCGCGCCAACCAATTATTTCTGCGCTTCCTCGGCGTCCCGCTCACACGGGCCGTGGACTTCTGCGCGGGC
>CAXTVG010000015.1:8216-16829 GCA_964247505.1 uncultured Acidobacteriaceae bacterium | reverse complement strand
GGTCCACGCCGGGATACTTGGTCTCGATGCCCGGAAGCGGCTTGATCGGGCGCACGTTCGCATACAGGTCGAACTGCTTGCGCAGAGTGACATTGATGGACCGGAAGCCTTCGCCGATGGGGGTGGTAACTGGCCCCTTAAGCGCGACCTTGGTCCGGCGGACCGAATCGTAGAGCGCCTGCGGAATGTACTCGCCGGTCTTGGCGAAGGCATCGGCACCGGCGTCGTAGCGCTCCCAGGTAAACGTCGCGCCGGTTTTCGTGCCAGCGGCTTCGAGGATGCGGAGAGTGGCGTCGGTGACTTCAGGGCCGATGCCGTCGCCGGGGATCAGGGTAAGGGTGTGGTGGCTCATGCTTTGCAAGTGACTCCAGTTCGCGCGCTCATGCGGTGGGGATGGGCGCGGTTTCGGATGGGATTTCGTGAAGCGGGCGCGCGGCGTGGATGCGCTCAAGCTCCTCGCGGAACTCGGCGACATCCTTGAACTCGCGGTACACGCTGGCGAAACGGATATAGGCGACAGTATCAAGTTTCTTGAGGCCATCCATGATGAGCTCGCCCAACTCGGCGGTGGTGCGCTCGCGGTCCTGAGCGTCGGTCAGAAAAGCCTCTGCGGCATCCACCAGCGCTTCCAGCTCGCGCATGGCGACGGGGCGCTTTTCCGAGGCGTGCCGGAGGCCGGTGAGGATTTTCTGGCGATCGAAGCGCTCGCGGCGGCCGTCTTTTTTCACGACCATGTAGGGAATCTCGTCGAGGCGCTCATAGGTGGTGAAGCGGCGGTTGCAGCGGTCGCACTCGCGGCGGCGGCGCACAGCGGCGGAGTCGTCGATCTCGCGCGAATCGACGACACGGTCCTGAGCGAAGCCGCAGAAGGGGCACTTCATGGGATAGTGCTGATTCTAAACCAGTACCCACAGCGGAAAACGGCCTTGGTACACTAAAGCGCTCGACCCGAGGTGAAATGTTTCCTGGAAGCAGGCGCGAATTCCTGAAAGCATGCGGCGGGGCAATGCTCCTCGCCAACAGCACAAGCGCGCGGGCCGCGCTGGACAAGCAAAACGCGGCATACCGCACCCCCGGCAATCTGGAGCCGTTCGTGGACCCGCTGCCGTTACTCAGGCGTTTGGCACCCTCTACGACCTCGCGTAGGGCAACCGAATACCGCGTGCGCATGCTGGAGTGTACCCACCAACTGCATTCGCAGCTGCCGCCCACCCGCGTTTGGGGCTACGAAGGGCAGTACCCCGGCCCCACGCTGGAGGCGGTGCGGGACGTGCCCGTCCTCGTCAGGTGGGAGAACCACCTGCCCGCGCAGCACCTGCTCCCCGTGGACCCGCGCATTCATGGCGCGATGCCCCCGTCGCCGGCCGTGCGCACCGTGCCCCATCTCCATGGCTCGCGCACAACGTCAGAAAGCGATGGGCTTCCGGAGAAGTGGTTCACCCCAGGGTCGTCTGCCGTGTATTCCTACCCAAACGGCCAGCAAGCCGCGACCTTGTGGTACCACGACCACGCCATGGGGATTACACGGCTGAACACCTATGCCGGGCTTTCCGGTTTCTACCTGCTGCGCGACGACGAAGAGCGGGCCATGGGGCTGCCCTCGGGCGACTTTGAAATCCCGCTCCTGCTGCAGGACCGTACCCTCGACGAAAGGGGTCAGCTGGTCTACGCGCCCACAAACGAGGACGGCAAGCCGCTGCCCCCGGGCGTTTGGGGGCCGGAGTTTTTCGGCGAGCTCGCGGTGGTCAACGGGGCGGTTTCCCCGTATGTGGACGTGGAGCCCCGGCGCTATCGACTGCGCGTCTTGAACGGCGCGAACTCGCGCTTTTTCTACCTCTTCTTCAATCTCGCGAAGAGCCCCACCGACATTCCATCGCTGGTCAGTTTCCAGCAGATCGGCTCGGACGGCGGCTTTCTCGCGAGCCCGGCGACTCTGGAGAAAATCCTGCTCGGCCCTGCCGAACGCGCGGATATCCTCGTCGACTTTTCCTCGCTGGCCGGAAAAACGGTGACCCTTTCCAACAGCGCGGCCGCACCCTTTCCCGGTTGGGGCATGGTCAATATGCTCCATGCTCCGCTGCCTCAGCTGCTGCAGTTTCGGGTCACCCGTCCCCTGTCGAGCAAGGAGCCCGCTTTCAGCATGCCAACGCGAGCCCTGCCGCCGCTCGAGGATTCCGCGCATCAACCGGCCAGGATATTTGTTCTGTCCGAGCAGATCGATGCGCAAGGCAGGTCATTAGGCGTGCGCATCGATGGCAAGGGATACGACGATCCGGTGACGGAGTTCGTCCAGCTCGGCTCGGTCGAGACATGGCAGTTTGTCAACACAACCGACGATGCACACCCGATGCACCTGCATTTGGTGCAGTTCCGCATCGTAAGCCGCCAGGGGTTCGACCCGATGTCTCTTAAGACGGGCACGCCACGGCTGACCGGCATAGCGCGAAAGCCCGCTTCCAGCGAGTCAGGATGGAAGGATACTGCGGTCGTCTATCCGGGAGAGTCGCTCACGATTCAGGCGCGCTTCGACGGGTATACCGGCCGGTATGTTTTTCACTGCCATATGTTGGAGCACGAGGACAATGACATGATGCGGCCGTTTGAGGTCATCGCAGCGAAAGCTCCACTGCAAACCAGCAACAAAGAGAGCTGAATCGCCCGCGGCCTCTCACAAGCGCTTGCGGACGACTCGCCGAACGCTTTCCGCGACAAAACCGTACAACACATGGGTCACCCACTCGCTCGCTTTCTCCTGAAACGGCTGCTTCTCCACGGGCTCGACCAGGCCGGTTTTGGGCATCATGCCCTGGTGCATGAGGCGATTGACGGTCAGGCCAAACGCGGCACCGTGCCAGGCCGTCACCTTGGGCTGATACTCAGCGGCAATCCCATAGACGCCTCCGGCCAAGGTGCCAAACGCCCAGTGAATGCCCTGGGTGGCTGCCTTTTCAGCGGTGGGTGGCACGCTTGTTCCCGAAACGGCTTGCGCCCGATCGACCACAATTTGTGGCGGAGGGGTTTGGCCCTCGATGCGAGGCGGAAAAATCTTCTCGCCGATGAGCTTAGCCGCAGAGCCGGCGAGGCCGCCCGCGAGACCGGCAAGGAATGCTTTGAAAAGGGTGTTGCTGATGGATTTCGGCATACGGAGGTGGGATGCACGCGGGGCAACGCGTGTTCCTTGCGATCCATCCAAGTTCTCAGTTCGCGAGGGCATGGACCCAAAGGGCAGACGCGGTGCTTCGAGCGGTAAGACCTACTGCTCTCACCAAGAACGCTCGTTCCGCCCTCGCGGATGTTTTCCTGAACGGCCGCCGCTCCCGAGACTGCCACTTTCCTCTGCGCTCAAGCTTCCGGAACGAACTCAGGCTCCCTTTCTTCGCGCTGCACGTTCTGTTCCTGGTTGTCACTTTCCTTGGCGAGCTTGGTGAGCGAAAGGCGCTCAAAACGCGACCAAACAAGACCGACCGGGATGATACTCATGAAAGTAACCAGCAAGAGCATGGTGCCCGCGCCGAGCGCCGGCTCGGGCGCGACGTTGAAGATGCTTTGCATGGTTTTCGCGATTGCGGCGATCTGAAGAAACCAGCTGAGCACCGGTACCGGGACGACTGAGCTGACCATACTTGCGGCCATGAGGACGACACAGCGGCCAAATGTCATGCCGGCCAACTGGGGCGCGCCGACGAAAGCGCGCACCGTGCTCAGGTAGGCAAAGGCGATCATGGTCCACATCACGAGCGACAGAGCAGCCGCGCTGAGCAGGTCGCCCACCCTGGAGATGGTACTGAGGCCCGCGCGGAAGGCTCGGATTTTTTCCGCGATCGAGGCCGCTGTTTTGGGGGATTTTGGCCCGAAGCGGACCTCAACCCAATGCGCGGCGCGGTCGCCCGCGAGGCGCGCCATCACCGCGAAGGCGATCAGCGCGGCGGCGACGATGAGCGAGAAGCGGGCAACTCCCCGCACCACTTCTGGGTGGGGCAGGGAAGCGCGGTCAGGGGCCAGCAGCAGGCCGAAGGAAAAAATGAGCGCCATGGCGGCTAGGTCGAACATGCGCTCGACCGTGTACACCGCCACCTGGGAGCTTACGGGAAGCCCGGTTTTGCGCGCGACAAGATAAGGGCGCACCGGGTCGGCAATGCGGCCCAGCAAGGCAACCGCAGTAAAGCCGACCTGGGTGCCGACCAGCGAAAAGGGGCGGACGCGTTTTTGTTCGCGGATAAAAACGGCCCAGCGCCACGCGCGCACCACATAGGCCGCGTAGATCAAAGCGAAGCCGAGCATCACTCCGGGCCAGCTGACACTAAGCATTTGTGCTCGGAGCACACCCCAGCGAAAGTGAGCTCGCTGGCTCCCGTAGGCGGCGAGCGCCACAATGGCAGCCGTGGCCAGCAGATAAAGAATCCAGCGATTTTTCTTCAAGGTTGGCTTCTCCAGCTCGCTCGGCGTGTGTGGGCCGGGAGCAAAGCAGGGCTCTGCTTACTTGGCCATGGCAAGCGCCGACGCAGCTTGCCGGGCGCTGTAGCGCCGGTTGAATTCGTGGATGATGCGGGCGACGTACGCCCGGGTTTCGCGATAAGGCGGAATGCCATGATACCGATCGACCGCGCCGGGGCCTGCGTTGTAGGCAGCCAGCGCCCAGGCGACGTTGTCGTGATAACGGCGCAGAAGGGAATCGAGGTAAGCCGCGCCGCCGCCGACGTTTTCCTTCGGCGCGAAGGGGTCATGGACACCGAGCTGGGCAGCTGTTCCCGGCATGAGCTGCATGAGGCCCTGGGCGCCGGCGCGGCTGCGGGCGTGGATGCGCCCGGCGCTTTCGGCGTGGACGACCGAGGCGAGCAGGTCGACGTCAAGGTCGTGCGCCTGCCCCGCGGTTGCAAGCACTTCGTGGAGCTCGGGAGGGGTGAGAACTTCGGCGGTTGGGGAAAGCGCTGCGTAAACTTTAGGTTTTGCTGGCGCGGCGGGTGGGTCCGGCACGAGTTCGTCCGCTGTGATCGCGGCGGTTTCAACCTCGATGTAGATGCTTGAAGCCGGATCGAGGTACAGGCGGGTTTTCGCGCCGTCGGTGATGCGGTGGCTGCAAACCAGGTCGTAGCCGGTGCGAAGGGTCACGTGCTCCGCGGCGCGCGCCTGCGCGGCTCCGGAGAGAGCCAGGGGAAGCGCCAGCCAGGCAGGAGCAGCCCGGCGTATCAAAGCGAAAAGCAGCATCCCGGTCAGGCTACCATGCGTGCTTCTTGGCTTTCCGTTCTGGACAGGGCGGCCTTTGGTGAGCAAAAGGGACGAAGCAGGCGCTTTTCCGCGCCGGAAACAGGGCGAAAGCCCCTTTTCGTGGACAGAGTGCGGTTGCATCGCTTAGCGCTCCAAAGCCAAGGCTGCGCGGCGTTCCAGGGCCGTCTCCAGCAGGAGCACGGCACCGTTTTCATCGTTTGTCGCAGAGGTGATGCGCCAGCCGAAGCGCCGTGCCTCTTCGCGTAGAGTGGCGGCGGCGTTGCGCATAAGGACCGGCTGCCCGGCCCAGCGCAGCATTTCCAGATCGTTCCAGTTGTCGCCGACCGCCATGACCGCCTCGCGCGGGATACCCCGGCGCTTGGCCAGACGAGCCAGGGCTACGCCCTTGTTGCAGCCCAAAGGAAGAACGTCGAGGATGCTGAGGTCGCGCTCGGCGTACTCAGTACGGTGCATTTCGATTTCGGAGGCAAACGGGGTGGTGCGGAGGTGCTGCTCGGCGGCATTCATCTGCTCCACTGTGCCGCAGATCATGCCCTGAATAGCAGGCTCACCGCGGTCAAAGACGCGCTCCAAGGGATCTACCTGCTCAATGTAAGGAAGGTTGGCGTCGACCCACAGGGCGATGCGGTCGTGGAGCCGGTCGAGCGACTCTAAAACCAGCTCGCCGGGGCCCTCCTTTTCAAAGGTGAACACCATGGTGCCGCCAAAGGGTCGCAGCTCCGCGCACAAGCGGCGGCTGGTTTCGAGCGAAAGAAAAAAGCGGTCCATCAGGTTTCCGGCAAAATCGCGGGTGGTCGCACCGTTGGAGGCGATGAGCACGGTTTCAGGCGGCAACCCAATCGGTTCGAGCAGCGGCAGGGCGTAGGCGGCGCGGCGGCCGGTGGCGATCACGACCTCAATGCCGGCGTCCACCGCTTCGCGCAGGGTTCGCATGGTGCGGTCGCTCATGCAGGTGCCGACCGAGGGCATCAGTGTGCCGTCGATATCGAAGGCGACGAGGGCGACCGGAGGCGTGCTCTCGGGCTTGGAGGTCATAGTGCTTAGTGTATCGGCCAGAATTGCTTGGGCGTTCAGGGGGCGGTGGAGAGATTTTTGACCTTCGGTAACCAGAGGTCAAAGCAAAACCGCCTGCGCGGCTGGCGCCCACTGCGTGGGGGCTGGCGTTTGGGGGCGGAGCGCTTCCGTTGGCCGCGACGCCGCGGGGCGGGTAGTCTGGAGCTATGCCTCAGATCGCTTCGCTTCAGTGCTCGAAATGCCAGCGCCACACCCCCGCGGAAACGCCCCAAACCGTATGCCCCCACTGCGCGGGTGTTCTTTATGTTCGCTATGACATGGATGCGCTGCGGGCCTCCGCGCGGAAACCTGGTTTCGCCGCTGCGGGCTACGACCGGCAGCTGGACGACAGCATGTGGCGCTACCGCGACGTGCTGCCCGCCGCCGAGCCGGTCACCTTGGGCGAGGGGTGGACGCCGCTGCTCGCGAGCCGCCGCTTCCCCGGCGTTTGGGTCAAGGAGGAAGCGACCAACCCGACCGGAACCTTTAAGGCGCGAGGCATGTCCATGGCCGTCACCATGGCCCGGCACTATGGGCTGCGCAAGCTGGCGGTTCCATCCGCGGGCAACGCAGCGGGGGCGCTGGCGGCGTATGCGGCGGCGGCGGGTATGGAGGCTCATATTTTTATGCCCCGCGATGTGCCCTTTGCCAACTATCTGGAGTGCGTGGCTTACGGGGCGCACACCACGCTGGTGGACGGGCTGATCTCGGACTGCGCGCGGATCGTGAGCGAGCGCAAGGAGGCTGAGGGTTGGTTCGATATGACGACCGTGAAGGAGCCTTACCGCGTGGAAGGCAAAAAAACCATGGGCTACGAGCTGGTGGAGCAGTGCGGCTGGGAGTACCCCGACGCGGTGTTCTACCCGACCGGCGGCGGCGTGGGGCTGATCGGGATGTGGAAGGCGTTTGAGGAGATAGAGCAGCTGGGGTGGGTCACGGGCAAGCGCCCGAAGATGATCGCAGTGCAGAGCTCGGGCTGCGCGCCGGTGGCCCGGGCGTTCCGCCAGCATGAGCCCGCATCGCAGATGTGGCAGGGAGCGGCCACGTTCGCGAGCGGTCTGCGGGTGCCGAAGCCGTATGGGGATTACATCGTGCTCGAGATCGCGGAAAGCTCGGGCGGCCTCGTGATGGATCTGCCCGACGAGGAAATCCTGCGCTCGCTGCTGGACTGGTCCCGGAACGAGGGATTGCTGTTGTCGCCGGAAGGAGCCGCGGCGACAGCCGCGTACGACCACCTGATTGGGACGGGGTTCCTGCGGAAGCAGGATCGAGTGGTGTTGTTCAACACCGGAGCGGGATTGAAATACACAGACCTCACAGCGGAGCAGATGGGGCTAAAGCGTCCGGAAGCTGAGGAAAAGCTGCCGGGGCGGATGCCTGTGGGGGGAATCATCACGCCGCAGTAGTGGCCTCCTCCAGAGTTCGGTTGCGGGCCCGGCGTTGAACCCGGCGCGCGGCCGAGTACACGGCGGCCACCGCAAATGTGCCCAGCAGTGGATCGCAAGGGAAGCGGAAACGTGGTTTGACGATGGTCGCGCCGGAGGAGACCACCACCAGCAGCAGCGCAAGGAAGGTCATAGCGGCGCAGGCCGTTCGCCGGTACAGGAACAGTCCCGCGATGCCTGCAAGCACGAAAGGCAGCATGGCCCAGGCCACCAGGCGAGCGGCGCGGCCGGAGTGCGGCCCTTGCGTTCTGGGGTGGCCGGCAGAGTCGACCACCAGCGCGGCCCGTTCAACGAACAGCTGTGCATAGCGCGCAGGGTGCGCGCGGATCCAGAGCTTCGCCCGGGTTTGATACGCGCGATCTTCCGCGAGCTCCTTGCGGCCCATCTCGCGGGGCGCGGTCACCCAGTTGCCCGACTCGGGCGTGGCCTCGTCATTCGCGCCGAGAAATAGGTTGACCCCGCCGTTGCTCCCTAGAATCCACTCGTGCGTGACCGCTCGGTTGCGCGCGACCCATGCTGCGGCCGGCAGCATGCCGATGAGGCCGACGATCAGGGCGGAGCGGATGCGTCGCTTCCACAGCAGATACAGCCCGACCAGGATCGGCAAGGGGACAAAGGTGGTGGTTGCGCTTCCGGCGATCCCCAACGCCAGGCCGCCCGCGGTGGCCGCTCCGGGGCTGTCCCGTTGCTCGGCCACGGCGCTATAAACAATCCCGGCAGTGAGCGCGACTGCAGTGAGCGCTGCGGGGTACAGAGTTGTCGCGGAGTAAGCCAGCGCCGGATGAAGGGCCGCGAGCAAAGCGCCAACATTCGCGGCCCATAGAGGCAGGCGCAGCAGCTTGCCGGCCCTGGCGCAGAGGAAGGGGAGCGCGCCCATAAGCAGGATTTG
>CAXTVG010000015.1:0-8116 GCA_964247505.1 uncultured Acidobacteriaceae bacterium | reverse complement strand
GCAGCTTGCCGGCCCTGGCGCAGAGGAAGGGGAGCGCGCCCATAAGCAGGATTTGTACTATTTTTATGACTTCCGGGTGCTGGCCGAAGATTGCATAAAGGCCGCCGATGAAGAGCGGTTCACCGGGCGGACGGTAAGCGGTAGGCCAGCCATCCACGGTAAAGTTGCCGTGCTTCCACACGGAAAGCCCAAGCGCTTCGTAGTCCAGCTCGTCGGGAAACAGCATGGAGTCGTGCCGCAGAGCCCACAGCAAGGCCAGCCGGAGCAGCACACCCGCGAGCGCGACCGCTGGAACAAAGTAAGAATGCTCGATCAGTCTGCCGATGCCGGAGAGAAATGCCTTGACTCGCTCCATGCGCGCGCCTTTCCGCCAGGTTACCCAGAGATGCTTTGGCTTATTTCAGCTGGATTTGAGTTTCGAGTATAGGGGGGCTCTCCGTTTGCTCATACATAAATGTTTGGTCAACGGGCTTTTCCGTCAGGAGATGCCCCATTTTGGGAAAGCTGTCCCGAAAGCGGCTTCCCGGCAACATCGCAGTCTGAGTGCGGCCGCGGGCTTTCTGGGGCGAAGCCCTGTAACTCATGAGGATCCGCATCTGGCCACACCAGCGAGTAAGGACTGCTCGCCGGGAACCCCGGAAGCGAGACTTGGGGAACGCGTGGGTCGGGATTCTATGTTTGGGCTGATCAATAGCCGTTCGCGACAAGGTAGGGCAGGGTGAGCTCGAACGGGGCATCGGCCTCCGTGTCCTGCTCGGCGATGCGGGTCCAGCGATTTTCTGTGTGGCCGCTGATTTTGAACCCGTTTTGGACGGCGAGCTTCATCAGCACGTCGGCTTCCAGATTGACGCGCGCGCCGGGCGTGAGTGTGCGGAGGTTGGTCGCTTCATAGGTGTGGGGGATCACGGCGACGTGGAGCTCGCCCGCGCCGGTCGGCGTGTCGTCATTCGCGTCCTGCTGCGGAAACCAGCGCGCCACGGTCAGGCTGATGCCTTCGATAGTGACGGAACCTTTCTCGACCACGAAGCGCCCCACCGCGGGCGGGACCGCGATGCGCAGCAGCCAGTCGCTGCGATCGCCGGCCGCGATGCGGTCCAGTGCAAGCAGCTCGCCGGTAGCGTCCACATGGCCCTGGACGATATGGCCCCCTAGCGGGGCGCCCGACGGGGTAGGCAACTCCAGGTTGACGCGGGCGCCGGGCGCGAGCGCGGCCAGCGAGGTGCGGGCCACGGTTTCCGCCGCCAGCTCCGCGTGGAAGCGCTCCGCGTCGGGCGCGAGCGCGGTGAGGCAAACGCCGCTGACCGCGATGCTGTCGCCCACCTTGAGCTTCGCGGCGAGCCCGGGTGCCGCGATCGCGAGCCGGTGCGTGCCGCCGTCCTTCGTGAGCGTTTCGACGACCCCGACTACTTCCACCAGACCTGTAAACATACTGCCCTCCGTTTGCGAATCAGATTCAGCGATCGCGCCAAGGGTCGCGGAGATAGGCCTCAAAGCGGAAATCCGACCCGGAATCCGTGGTCGCGGAGCGCCGCAGCTCGAGCTGGATCGGTGTGTCGCCTGCAATCAGGGGAACGCCCGTCTCGCCCAGAACCATGGGCGCGTAGAAAAGGCAGAGCTTGTCCGCAATGGAGTCTTCCCCCGAGTCGCGAACGGGCTCAAGAAGCGCGCGGCTCAAACGGGAGCCGCCTTCACAGAGAAGGTTGAGGATCCCGTACTGCTCGCCGAGCAGGCGCATAACGGCGCGCAAATCCAGCCCGCCTCCCGGCAGGGTGTTGAGGAAACAAACCTGAACGCCGGCGGCTTCAAGCGCGAGACGGCGCTCCCGGTGCGCGGCCGAGTCCTCGTGGTGCGTGGTGAGGACCAGCAGGTCGCCGTGCG
Source organism: uncultured Acidobacteriaceae bacterium (assembly GCA_964247505.1). Classification (GTDB taxonomy): domain Bacteria; phylum Acidobacteriota; class Terriglobia; order Terriglobales; family Acidobacteriaceae; genus EB88. Next base: position 6,238 of record CAXTVG010000015.1, on the reverse strand, counting down.
CGGTTCCCACCAAGCGGCTCGCAAGCGGCAGCCGTAACTGCGAATCCAGCACGACGCGGAGCAAGGGGCGGCGACGGGGGCCTCCGCTGCGGTCGGTGAGCAGGGGATTATCTTCGAGCACGGTCCCGATGCCGGTAAGGATGGCATCCGACGCGTGGCGCATTTTCTGCACCGCGAGCAGCGAGCGCGCGCCGGTGAGGTAGGCAACGCTGCCCGCGGCCTTTTGCGAGCGGGAAGGGGCGATGCGTCCGTCGAGCGAGACCCCGGCCTTGAGCGTGACAAACGGAATCCTGCGGCGAATCCAGCGGGCAAAGCCGTCGTTGAGCGCGCGGGCAGGCTCGGGCAAAACGCCCACGGTGACGGCGATGCCGGCCTCGCGCAGGAGGCCGATGCCTTGCCCGTTGACCAGCGGGTTCGGGTCGCCGGTAGCTACCACAACCCGCGCGACCCCAGCCTGGCGCAGCGCCAGGGCGCAAGGCCCGGTGCGGCCGGTGTGGGCGCAGGGCTCCAGCGTGACATAGGCGGTCGCGCCGCGGGCCTGCTCGCCGGCCTCGCGCAGGGCGACAATCTCGGCGTGGTCTTTACTGTCATAAAGGTGCGCGCCGCGGCCCACGGCCATCCCGTGCTTCACAACGACGCAGCCGACGCGGGGGTTCGGCGAGGCGAGCCCCACGGAACCCTCGGCCAACAGGAGCGCCTGCCGCATCCAGCGGAGGTCTCCGGCACCGTCGATCATGCTATCGCCGCGCTGCCACTCCGGCATCTGCTTCCGATCCTAAAAGGGAGTCCACAAATGCTTCACTGTTGAACGCGAGGAGGTCGTCGACCTTTTCACCCACGCCCACAAACCGTACCGGAAGCCGCAGCTCGTTCGCAATGGAAATCACAATGCCGCCTTTGGCGGTGCCGTCGAGCTTGGTCAGCACGATGCCCGTCACCCCGGCCGACTCAGTAAAAAGCCGCGCCTGCTGCAAGCCGTTTTGGCCGGTGGTCGCGTCAAGCACCAGCAGGACTTCATGCGGCGCGTCCCAGATGATGCGCTGCGAGGTGCGGCGCATTTTCTCAAGCTCCGCCATCAGGCCGGTTTTGGTGTGCAGGCGGCCCGCGGTGTCGACCAGCAGCAAATCCGTGCGGCGCGCGTTGGCCGCCTGCAGCGCGTCATACAGGGCTGCGGAGGGATCGCCGCCCTGGCGGGTTTTGATGATGTCGACCCCGGCGCGCTCGCCCCACACCTCCAGCTGCTCGATCGCCGCGGCGCGGAAGGTGTCGGCGGCGCACAGCAAAACCGTTTTGCCCTGCTTGCGGTACCAGGCCGCGAGCTTGCCGCTGGTAGTGGTCTTGCCCGTGCCGTTCACGCCGACCAGGAAGACGACCTCCGGCGGTTGGATCACGCGCTTTGGGAGCGTGTCTTCCTTTTCGAGGATCGCGAGCAGCTCGGCCTTAAGCAGCCGCAGGAGCTCGGCGCCGTTCGCGATGCCCTCGCGCCGGGCGCGGTCCCTCAGGGCGTCCAGCACGACGGTGGTGGTGCTCATGCCGAGATCTGACGAGAGCAAAACCGCTTCGAGCTCGTCGAGCGCCGCCTGGTCGACCTCGCGGGTGAGCGCGACCACGCCTTCGATCTTGTCCGAAAGCGACTCGCGGGTGCGGGAAACCGCGTCGCGCATCCGGTCGAGGACGGAGCGTTTTTCCGGTTGGTCGAGCGAGCCGAACAGGGTTTGGATCATGCGTTCAGTGTAGAACGGGCCCGGCTTCGTGCCCTTTCCCGGGCCACTTCCACTCGCGGATTTCCGGCATGTCTTCCCCGTTTTCCTTCACGTACTTGCGGTGCTCGTCGAGCTTGCCTTCAACGCGCCGCCGGTCGCCTGCGCTACTCGTCGCGTCCGGGGCGGCTCATCAGCTCGCGCACGGCGTCCGCGGCGGAGCGCCGGCCGTGGATCAGGGCGTGGACCTGCTCGGCTATCGGCATGCTGACCCCGTGGCGCGCGGCAAGCGCGAGCGCTGCGTCGGTGGTGCGGACGCCCTCGGCGACTTTGCCGTTCAGCCCGGCGACGATCTCAGGCAGTGCGCGGCCCCGGCCCAGCTCAAAGCCGACGAAACGGTTGCGCGACAAGCTGCCGGTGCAGGTAAGGATCAGATCGCCGACCCCGGCCAGGCCAGCCAGAGTTTCGCGTCGCCCACCGCAGGCCAGGGCCAGGCGCGTCATCTCGGCAATGCCGCGGGTGATGAGCGCAGCCACGCTGTTGTGGCCCAGCTCAAGCCCGGCAACCGCGCCCGCGGCGATCGCCATGACGTTTTTCAGAGCGCCGCCGAGTTCCACTCCGGCCACATCGGTATTGCGATACAGGCGCAGGGTATCGGTGGAAAGCAGAGCCTGGGCGCGCTCGGCCTCTGCCGTGTTCCGAAACGCGATTGTGACTGCTGCGGGCGCACCGGCTGCGACTTCCTGCGCGAACGACGGTCCGCTAAGCACGCCGACAAAGTTTGCCGCGGAACGGGAGAGAACCTCTGTCATGCGCAGCAGGGTCGCGTCCTCGATCCCCTTGGCAGCGCTGACGAGCAGTGTGCCGGGCGCGAGTAAGGGTGCCAGCGCTTCCGCGGTCGCTCGTACGTGCTGCGAGGGCACCACCAAAAGAATAGCTTCCGCTTCCCGGGCCGCCTCGGCCAGCTTGTTGGTGACGCGAAGCGAAGCGGGCAGCGCGAAAGCGGGCAGGTAGCGCCGGTTTTCGCGTTCGCCGTCAAGCGCGGCGGCGTGGGCCGGGGTGTGCGCCCAGAGCGTGACTTCGTGGTCGGCCCGGCGGCACAGATTGAGCGCCAGCGCCGTGCCCCACGCGCCCGCGCCGAGAATCGCGATCCGGCTCATGCGGCGGAGGCGGGCCGCTTCGCGCCAAAGCGGTATTCAGTCCCCGCGAACAGGCGGCGGATGTTGGCATGGTGCTTGAGGACCACAATGGCGGGTCCAGCGATCAGCGCGGTGAGCACCGCCCACCCCCGGCCTGCATGCGGCGGCAGCGCAAACGCCAGAATCGGGATCGAGGCCGCGGCCAGGATAGACGCGAGCGAAACAATGCGGAACACCAGCGTGGCCAGGAGAAAGACAGCAAGCGAGAGCAGCGCAACCGGCCACGCCAGGGCCAAGAAAACGCCGAAAGCAGTCGCCACGCCCTTGCCGCCGCGAAACCCGAGCCAGACCGGAAAAATGTGGCCGAGCAGCGCGCAAATCCCCGCGAGCGAAGCCGCGGCCGCGACGTGAAACGTGTAAGCCCCATCGTGCTGCACCCAGCGCGCGGGCAGCATGGGCAGCACACCGGTAGCGAAAACGACCGCGAACCAGCCCTTGGCGGCGTCCAGCAGAAATGTAAGCGCGCCCAGGCCCTTTGCCCCGGAGCGAAGTACATTCGTCGCGCCAATGTTGCCGCTGCCGGTGGCGCGGATGTCCTGATGGCGGAACATGCGGACCAGCAGGTAGCCCCACGGAATCGAGCCCAGCAGGTAGGCGACCAGGGCGATCAAAAAGAAGGGAATTGCGCTCATCGCGATTCGAGTGTAGCGCACCGCGGGCTGACTTTCGTAATGCCGGTTCCAGGGCGAAGGCGGGGTAGGCTTGCCGGCAGGCATTTAAGTGAAAGGGCTCGCCCTTGGACAAGGCGAGCCCCGGAACAAGTGCTTAGAAAGGAGTCGGAATGCAGAGAAAACCGACCCTGTCCGCAACCAAGATGTTGCTGTGGTTGCGAGTGGGAACACTGCTCGTCAGGTTTATGGAAGCCGCACTATCACTCTTCCATAATCTGATCGGGTAAGATCCCGAACAACCCGCAGACGTTCCCTTCCAGAGGCGTCTGCGGTTTTGTTACCCCTCAAGTTTCCTCCCGACCCCCTCGAAAGTCAACGTCAAAGCAGACCGCATGTCCGATTCCGCACACAAGTCACCGGCGGGCGAGCAAACGCCTGCGGACCATGTCGAGCGCGGCCTGCGCCGCGTACTGGCGAATCCGGTCGCGGTCGCCGCTGAATCGCTTTTCCTCCACGTCCGTTTGCGTCCCGTCCGCCACTGCGATGTACACCAGCCCCACCGGTTTCTCGTCCGACCCGCCGCCCGGTCCAGCCACGCCCGTCACCCCCACGCCAAGGGTGCTGCCGGTTTCCCCGCGAATGCCCGTCGCGAGAGCGGACGCGACATCCCGGCTCACCGCGCCATTCGTCGCGATCACCTGCGGTGGCACCCCGGCGAACAACGTTTTCAGCTCGTTTGAGTACACCACCGCGCCGCCCAAAAATGACCGCGATGAGCCCGGAATCGCGGTTAAACGCTGCGCAATCAGCCCGCCCGTGCAGCTTTCCGCGACCGCGAGTGTCGCCCCGGCCAGTTCCAACTGGAACAGCACGATGCGCTCCAGCGTTTCGCCTTTGGTCGAGTACACCACATCGTCCAGCTCCTCCTCGATCGCGCCCGCGAGCGAGTCCACCCGCGCCTGCGCCTGCTCAAGTGTGGGCTTGGTGCAGATCAGGTTCAGCTGAATGTCGCCCAGATGGGCCAGGATCGTGGTTTCCACATCCGTGTACTGCTTGTAAATCGGTGCGATGCGGGCGTCGCAGGCCGATTCGCCGATCATCGCGGCCTTGAGCGTACGGGTGGCGAAATACCGCCGCGGGATCGCTTCCTTGAGCCGCGGCAGCACTTCGGCCTCCCACATGGGCTTGAGCTCGCTGGGCGGCCCGGGCAGCAGGACGACCAGCTTGCGGTGCTCGCGGTATACCGTGTCGAGCCACTGGCCCGGCGCGGTTCCGGAAGCGTTGGGCAGCGGTTCAGCCCCTTCGAGCACATCGCCCTGCTTAGTATTGTTGTCGGTGATCGCGATGCGCCGCGCCGCGAACCGCGCGTACAGGGCCGCGACGATCTCCTGGTTGCGCTTAAGCCGCAGCCCCAGCGCTTCAGCCACCGATTCGCGCGTCAGGTCGTCCTCCGTGGGCCCCAGGCCGCCCATCACGGCGACAATATCGGCGCGGTCGAGCGCGTTGCGCACCGCGCCTACCAGGTGCTCGCGCCGGTCGCCGACCACGGTTTTCGCGGAAACGCGGACGCCCAACTGGTTGAGCTGCGCGGTAAGGTACAGCGAGTTGGTGTCCTGCCGGTAGGGGGTCAGCAGCTCGGAGCCGACGGCGATAATGTCACAGTTCATGATTGCCTTTCCTAAAAAAGCCGCAAACCCTCAACGCCCAGCGGAAGCGTAAACAGCGCGCCTCCGGTGGCGACCACCGCGTCGCCTCCCGGCACAAACGCAAGCCCGGTAATGCCGCTGCCGGCGGCTACCAGGTCAGCCGAGCCGTCAGGCGCGATCTGCACAACGCCGCGCCGGCCCGCGAAGGAAGCGGAGACATATACATTGCCGACGATGTCGAGTGCGATGCCCTGCGGCCGCCCCAGCCCCCGGTAGTGGACCACAGCGGTGCCGTCCTCGGTAATTGCGTAGACCGCGTCGTAGCTGGACGTGGTCGGCGTGGCGACATACAAACGCTCGTCCGCGCCAAACGCCAGGTGGTAGGCGGCAATTGAGGGTTCGAGCGTTGCGTAGACAAAAATCTGCCGGTCGGGGGCGATCTTGAAGATCGTCCCGCTGCGGTCGCCGACGTACAGGTTGCCTTGCCCGTCAAAGCAGATGCCGGTCGCGATGCCCATGCCTTCAGAAAAGTTTGAAACCGCGCCCTCGGGCGAAACACGATGGATCGTCCCGTCGTTGCGCGAAGAAACGTACAGGTAGCCGTCCGGGCCGACCGCGAGGCCGGTGGCATTGGTGATGCCGGTGACAAAGGGCGCGGCCTCGCCCGAGGGGGTGATGCGGAACACGGAAACCGGCGTTTCCTGCCCGCGAGGCCCGGAAAACGTGGCGTAGATGTTGCCGAACTGGTCCACAGCCGGGTTGGCGACCTGGTGGATGCCGGTGGCCAGCAGCTCGGCTATATCGACCGGCACACTGTTGCTTTCCTCGCCGTTGCGGAGCACCCGCAGCAGGCCGGGCTCGCCCTCGTCGGGAACGCGCAGCACCAGGCGCTCTTCGCGGCTGACCAGCACGTGCGCCGCCAGGTCGCCCAGCATGGCTACGGGCAGGCGGCCGGCAACGGGGCTTAAACCTGTGCCGTGGACGTGAACTTCGCCGCCGGGCAGCGCGGCAATGGGGTGCACCCGGGTGAGGCGCGGGGTGGGGGGTAGCAGAGGTTTCGGGCGTCATCCTTCTTCTACTGT
>CAXTVG010000014.1:0-17671 GCA_964247505.1 uncultured Acidobacteriaceae bacterium | reverse complement strand
CACCTCGGTCTGTACTCGGAGCAGCTGGGCTCGAGCGGCGAGCACCTGGGCAACGCCCCCCAGGCGCTTACCCACATGGCGCTCATCAGCGCCGCAACTTATCTGGACCGGGCGCTCGACGGGATTAAGGAAACCTGGGCTTAGCGCCGGAGGAAGCGCCCGGTGAACGAGAATATCCGCTGGCTCACCGACGAAGCCGGCGCCACCACGGGCGTCGCTACCACCCTGCGCGGCATGGAGATCCTGAACACCCCCCTGCTCAACCGGGGCACCGCGTTCTCGCAGGAGCTGCGCGACGCCTTCGCGCTCAACGGGCTACTGCCGCCGCACGTGGTCACGCGCGAACAGCAAATCGCGCGGCTTTACCACGTCTACTCGGACCAGCCGGACGACCTGCGCAAGCACAACTTCCTGCGCCAGCTGCAGGACCGTAACGAGGTGCTGTTTTACTCGCTGGTTGAGGCGCACACCGCCGAGATGATGCCCATCCTGTACACGCCCACGGTTGCGCTCGGCTGCGCGCAGTTTTCGCGCCTGTACACCAAGCCGCGCGGGCTGTTTCTTTCCTTTCCGCAGCGCCACAGGATGCGCCAAATGCTTGAAAGCCGGCCCTATCGCGATGTGGACGTGATCGTGGTCACGGACGGCGAGCGCGTGCTGGGCATCGGCGACCAGGGCGTCGGCGGTATGGGCATCCCGATCGGCAAGCTCGCGATTTACTCGCTGCTGGGCGGCATCCATCCGGCGCGAACCTTGCCCATCGTGCTTGACACAGGCACCGATAATCCTGAGCTGCACAAAGATCCGTTCTACCTGGGCTGGCGGCACGAGCGCATCGGCGAGGATGCCTATTACGAGTTCGTGGACGCGTTTGTGGACGCGGTGAAAGAAACCATGCCCGGCGTTTTGCTGCAGTGGGAGGACTTCGCGCGCCGCCACGCACGGCCCATCCTCGACCGCTACCGCAATGCGCTGTGCACTTTCAATGACGACATCCAGGGCACGGCCGCCGTGGTTCTGGGAGCCCTCTACGCGGCTCTGCGCTCGAGCGGGCAGAAAATGCGCGACCAACGCGTCGTGATCGTAGGCGCGGGCGGCGCAGGTACGGGCATTGCGCATTACCTGCTCGAAGCCATGCGCGAAGACGGGCTGAGCGACGAAGAAGGGACGAGGCGCATTTACCTCCAGGACGCGACCGGGCTGGTCTGTGACGGCGACCTTGGGCTTTCAGCCGCGCAGCAGCGCTTTGCGCAATCCTCGGCAGCCGTCTCGGACTGGCCGAAACCGCGGGAGCGCAGCTGGAACCTGCTGGAGGTCGTCACCTACGCGCGCCCGACTATTCTGATCGGCGTCTCCACCCAGCCCAACCTGTTTTCCCGTGAAGTGGTCGAGCAGATGGACCGCTTCAACGAGCGCCCAATCCTGTTTCCTTTGTCAAACCCCACCAGCTGCGCCGAGGGCGTCCCGGCCGAGATTCTGGAGTGGACTTGCGGGCGGGCGCTGGTGGCAACGGGCGCTCCCTTCGCGCCCGTCGTCGTCGAGGGCAGAACCGTCCCCATCGCTCAGGTCAACAACTTCTACATCTTTCCCGGAGTGGGCCTGGGGGTGGCCTCGGCGCGTGCCAACCGCGTGACGGATGCCATGTTGCTGGCCGCGGCCCGCGCTCTGGGCGAGTGGCAGCCGCTGGAGCCAAGCGCCAGCCCTCCGCTGCTCCCCCCGATCGAGCAAATGCAGGAAGCGGCGGTCTCGATCGCGGTGGCTGTCGGGAAGCGAGCCATAGAGGACGGTGTCGCGCCGCCGATTCCGGTTCGCGATCTCGAAGAGCGCATCCGGCGGAGGCTGTGGCGGCCACGCTACCCTGATTTGATCCCCGACGAAGCAGGCTGCCCCTAACGCGTGAGCAGGATAACGCCCATGCAGACGAACACCGCCGCCGCCCAGCGCCTGCGGTCTACATTCTCCCGCAGCAGGAACTTCGCCGCCACCGCGTTGGTAACAAATGTAAGCGACGCGGAAGCCGGCGCAATCAAGCTGACCTCAGCATGAGACAGGGAATACAGGAGCGCGAAAAACGCGCATGCCATCCCGAGCACCCCGCCCCAAAAGCGAAGGCTGGTAAGCACCGCCCAGCTTGCACCGGAAAGGCCGCGCTCAGCCCGGATCGCGTCCAGATCGAGCCGCCGCATCGCGGAGGCGATGAGCAGGTCGCCCACCGTCGCGAACAAAACGATGGCCGCGATCATTGCAGCAACCGCCCAGCCGGACGCTTGTTGGCTCATACAGGCGGCGCCTCACTCGCGCGCAAGCCAGCGGCGCGGGTGCGCTCGGGGGTTTTCGCGGGCTCGGTATAGTACTTTCCGTTTGCCACAAAACCCACGCCCATGGTGATGAGCAGGATGCCCAGCCACCGCGCCGGTGTGATCTCCTCATGCAGCCAAAACCGCGAAAGCAGCGCGATGAGGACGTTGCCAATCGAGGTCGTCGGCAGCACAAACGTCAGGTCCGCCCAGGAAAGCGCCGCCGTGTAGGACGCGAAAAACCCGATCAGCATCGCGATACCCAGCCCGACATACGGGGTAAGCACGGCATGGAACAGGACCGCCGGGTGCACGAGCGACACGGGCCCAAGCTGCCGCATGCCGGCGGCCAGCAGCATGTCCCCGAGTGGCGCCGTAATGGCCACGATCAGAAGCACCAAATACCGGCGAGGCGTCATGGAAGGATTTGCCATCTTCAGTTGGGATGCCGCGCTAAGCGCCGGCGCTCACCGCTTCGCGGCTCTCTTGGGCTCGCTTGGTTTTGCTCTTCTTCACCATGCGATTGCGCTCGGCGCGCAGCTTCATAAAGGACTTCGCCTCGGTGTACAAGCGGGGCAGGTCGCGGTTGGCGATAGCCTTGCTGACCACACGCCAGGCCGCCTTGGGGCGGAAGTAGTACTCATCGTAAAAGCGGTGCACCATTTCAAGCACGTACTCGGTGGGCAGGCCGGGGTACTCGATGTGCGCCAGCTGGTGGCCGCCCTCGTCGACCATCTGGCCATCGTTGATGATGAAGCCGTTCTGCTTGGCGTAGTCGTGGAACTCCGTGCCCGGGTAGGCGTGCGCGATTGATACCTGGATCGTCTCAACGTCGAGCGATTTCGCAAAGTTGATCGTGTTGCGGATCGACTCCTTGGTCTCGCCCGGCAGGCCCAGGATGAAATCGCCGTGGATGGTCAGCCCGAGGTCGTGGCAGTCCTTGGCGAAGTCCCGCGCGCGCTGCACGGTTGCGCCCTTTTTGATGTTTTTGAGGATCTGCGGGTCGCCCGACTCGAAGCCTACGATGAGCAATCGGCAGCCCGCTTCTCGCATGGCCTTGAGCGTATCGCGGTCGGTGGTCACGCGCGAGGTGCAGCTCCAGGTCAGGCCCAGCGGCTTGAGCTTTGCGCACAACTCGACCGTGCGCGCTTTCTGAATGTTGAACGTGTCGTCGTCGAAGAAGAACTCCTTCACGTCCGGGAACAGCTCCTTCGCGTGCGCCATCTCGGCGGCGACATCGTCCGTGGAGCGCTTGCGCCAGGCGTGGCCGGAAAGTGTCTGCGGCCAAAGGCAAAAGGTGCACTGCGCGGGGCAGCCGCGCGTCGAGTACAGCGACACATACGGGTTCAGCAGAAACGGGACGTTGTAGCGCGTTACGTCTAGGTCGCGCTTGTAGATGTCCGTCACCCACGGCATATCCGGCTTGTCGAGTTTTTCCACCTGAGGCCGGTCCTGGGTGTGCATCACCCTGCCGTCGGCACCGCGATAGGAAACGCCGAGGATCTCGTCGAGCGGTTTGCCTTGAGCGAACTCCACGACAGAAAAGTCAAACTCGCGCCGGCACACAAAGTCGATCACCGGGCACTCCGCCAGGGCGCGGTCCGGGTCCGTGGTCACGGGCGGTCCGACAAACGCGATCTTGATCGCGGGATTGGCGCGCTTGACCGCCTCGGCCAGCTTTTGGTCGCCGGTCCAGCCGGGGGTCGAGGTAAACAGCACCAGGAACTCGTAGCCCTTGGCGATCTCGATGGTTTCGTCTGCGGAAACATGGTGCGGCGGCGCGTCCAGCAGGCGCGAGCCCTCCAGCAGACCCGCCGGATATGCCAGCCACACCGGGTACCAATAGCTCTCGATTTCGCGGGTGGCGGGCCAGCGCGAGCTGGCACCGCCATCGAAGTTCTCAAAGGAGGGCGGGTTCAGGAACAGTGTCTTCAAAGGCATAAAAGTATGAGAGTAAGTTTAACATCCAAGGATTCGTAAACCTCTTGTTTTCTTGGCGGTAATCGCATGCAACACTGTGTTCGCCGCGCACTTGCGGGCTGCCGGCAGCTTTGCTACACGCGCTAGCGCGCCCCGCGATTGATCCACTCCCCGAGACCGCCAGTGACGCGCAAAAGCGAAAGCTGTGCCTTCAGCAAGGTAAAGCGCGCCTCCAACGCATCGCTGAAGCGCGCGCGCTCGTTAATGCGCGACTCCATCTCATCCGCCGGTGTCAGCGGCGCGGCTGCGGGCGTTGCCGGCGGGCTTTTCAGCTGCAAAAGCACCGCCTGGAGCTGCTGGTCCGCAAGCTTGGCTTGCAGGTCGGCGATGCGCGCCTGCGCGGCCAAAGTAGGGAGGCTCGCCGCGAGCTGCACCTGCTGCTCATCGACCAGCATGCGTGTCTGCTCGGCCTGCGTGTCCGCGTGCAGCGCGTCCGCGGCGGAGCCCCGCGCGTGCGCCGCCGTTACAGCGTTGAAAAGCGGAAACGAAATCTGGACCCCGACGCTGAAGTTGTTCGCCTGCAGGGGGGTGCTGTAGTACTTGTTGTAGTCGTTGATGGTGGTGTCGAAAAGCGCGTAATTAAAGCCGAAAGCAACCTGCGGGCGAAAGTTCTGCCGGTCATCCCCGTGCGCCACGTAGTGCTTACTCAGGGCATTGCTGAAGCCCGCCTGCACCCCGGCGGTCTGCCTGCCTTCAGGATGCGCCGGGATCGACGGCGCGCCGGGAACCGTCGCCGGCTCCGGCTGAATCGAGTCCGGCGGCAGCCCGGTCAGGTCGCTCAAGCGCTTCCGCAGCAGGGCAGCCTGCGACAGCAGGTCCAGCCGCTTCAGGTCCGACTGCGCCGCGGTCAGCTGCGCGCGCGTCGCGGCAATCTGGCTCTCCACGCCCGCTTGCAGCCGCTCCTGCTCGATCGCGTCGAGCTGCTCCGCATAGGCTTTTTCCTCGTCCAGCGCGCGCAGCTGTTCGGTGATGCTCGAAAGCTGCAGGTAGTCGAGCGCGCTGTCGAGTTCCACCTGGTCCAGCGCATCGCGCAGGCTCAGCGATGCCGCGTGCAGCGCGGCCCTGGCCGACCGGATATAGTCGGGCTGCGAAAACGACAAAGCGAGCGACTGCGCCTGGATGCTCGCGATCGTCGGCTGCCCCACTGGAAAGCCGTACGAGTAGCCTGCGGAGGAGCCTACGGTCAGCGACGGGAGATACACATCGCGCGTTTCCGAAAGAGAAGCCGAGGCATGCGCCACATCCGCCTGCGCGATGCGCACCGAAGGGCTGTTGCGACGCGCCAGATCGACGGTGGTAAATAGCGAAAGCTGCGCCTCGGCGAGCGAAGCCGGTAAAGCAGCCGCGAGCAAAACAAGCCACGCGCGCGGCGAAAACATCCGAATCAAATTGCCGTCCTTCTCGCGGCGGCGCTGTTTTCCGACTGCGAACCGGCGCGCATTCCCCAGCGATTCTACTCTGACGGGCTCCCGGAGGCCGCGCCCGAGCCGGTTGCCACTGGCTGCCAGCCGGAAGCCAACATGCGGGCAGAGGCCAGCTCGGCTTGCGCGCCGGTTGGGTCGCCCGCGGCCCCGAGCAGCCCGCTCAGCTGCGCGTGTACGCAAAACGCGGGGGCATCCTCCGTCTGCCGGCTCGAACCGAGATAGGCGCGCAGCAGCGCGATGGCTTGCTGAGGCCGCTCGCCGCTCGCGGTCAGCAGCTCGGAGGCAGAAACCATCGCGGCATCCTGCGCCGCGTCTGCAGCCACAGCCTTGTCGAGCACCGCCAGCATGTCCGCGGTGCGGTTTTCCGCTCGGTAAAAGCCGGCCAGATCGACGAGAGCGGCTGGCCTTGCAGGGCTGCCCACTGCCAGGAGCAGTTCGCGCTCCTCACCGGCGGCGTCCTTTGCTTTTTGCGCGATCCCGGCGCGGATGCTGTGGGCCAGCTCCGGCGACCAGGGCTCCACTTCCGCCGCCAGCGCTTCCGCCTTGCCGCGTCCGCCGCCCGCGATCTCCGGCGCTTTCACGTAGTACTCAGCCAGATCCGACGCGGCGTCGCCGTTGCGCGGCTCCAACCGGTGCGCGGCCTCAAACTCCGTCCGGACTTGCTTGGCCACGCCCAAAGCCTTCAGCTTGGCGGTGTGCTCGGCCTTGCGCCCCAACGCCCGGCCCAGCCACAGGTGATAGCTGCCGTCGCCCGGTTCGAGCTCGACCGCTCGTTGGCACCGCGGAAGCGCCTGATTGATAAGCTCTTCAGAATAAAGGACGCGGCACTCAAGATTGAGCGCTTGCGCGTCGTTTGGATTTGCGGAAAGCTCCGCGCGAATCGCCGCGAGAGCCTGGTCCGCATGTCCCGTTGCGAGCAGGCTAGCCACCGGCGGAGCGGTTTGAGACAGGGCCGGCCGGGCAGTGACCCCCAACGCGGCGTAGCTTAGAAAAAACGATGCGAGTGCACTGAAAATCCTCATGAAAAAGCTCGCCCCACCTTTCATGACGAGATGAGCGGCCCCGCAAGCGGGATGCAGGCGTGCTAGCGAAGCGCTTTGACCGCCGCCCCGTTGGTAAGCGGCTGCCCGCCGATCGCGCCCAAGGCCACCACATCGCCCGCGCTTACCCCGGACAGGATTTGCACCTGGGTCAGGTTCAAATTGCCTACCTGCACCTCCGAGCGCTTCAGCTTTCCACGGATCACTTTGTACACATACGTGAGCCCCTGCTCGGTGTGCAGCGCCTCCCGCGGCACAAACAAGGTGCCGCTTACATTGTTGGTCGTTACCGTCACATCCACATTTGTGTCCGGCAGCAGTCCGTCATGCGGATCGTCGATCGAGCAAAGCACTTCCCCCACGTTGCGCGTCGTGTACGTGACTACGGTGGCCGGCAGGCGCGTGATGCGGCCGTGCCAAACCTGGTTCGGCTTCGCGCCCCAGGTGATCGTGACCGGCTGCCCGATGCGCACTTTGCCGATGTCCGGCTCGTCGAAGTACGCCAGCACTTGCATGTGGTTGAGGTCGGCCATTTGCAGGAGCCGATCACCCTGCTGCGCGTACTCCGTCGCAGCGGCGGAAAGCGAATACACGGTCCCGGCGAACGGCGCGCGCACGTTGCTCTTGGACAAAGCGTCCTCGGCCCCCGCTACGGCCGCGCGCGCCTCGGCAACCTCCGCCTGCGTCTGATGAAGATCGGGCGCTTGCCTGGCTCCCTGCCGCTGCTGGAGCACCTGCAGGTTTGCGCGGTCGCCGCTCAGACGGCTTTCCGCCTGCGCCACCTCGCTCGGCGACGCGGCCCCCTGCGAGGCGAGCTTGCGCAAAGTCGCGAGCGACTGCGAGGCGGCCTGCTCCTCCGCCCGCGCCTGATCTACCTGCCCGCCGAAGGCGTAGCGCTCCTCGGGTGTCCCCCCAGCCCCCAGTGCTTTCTCGCTGGCGAGCGCACCGGCCAGCGAAGCCCGCGCCTGGGCCAGCCGGGTTTGCGCGTCGGCGCTGTCCATGGTGAGCAGCAGCTTGCCCGCGGACACTGTATCGCCTTCGTGGATGTACACCGCGCGGATCAGCCCCGGAAACGGCGCGTGCGCCTCATAGTTGGTAACCGGTTGCACCTTGCCGTTAGTCGCGACGCTCGAGCGAATGGACCCTCGCTCCACCGTAAACGCCCGCACCTGCAAAACCGTGCGCGTGGCGATGTGCGCCAGATAGAACACGAGCGCGACCACAAAGACCGCGACGGTCCAGATAAGAATGCGCGTGTTGCGGCCAGGCCGTCCATTTGCCATGCGTCGAAAGAAGGGGCCCTACAGGCCGCCTCTGAGTATACCGTGCGCTTCCGTCCGGGCAGCGGGCGTACGCCACGCCAGCAAAGCCAGGGCAAAGCTGCCCGCGCAAGGCACCGCCAGACCCGCCCGCAGCGAGCCGGCCTGGCTTGAAAGCACTCCTGTAAACCAGGGCAGCACGGCCGAGCCGAGCCCCGCGAACAGAAAGACCAGGTTGCCCCTGTATTGGGGCAGCACGAGGGCCAGCAGGAGAGGGTACAACGGACCCAATCCGAACCCGAGGACAAAAGCCAGCGCCGCCAGGGCGAGCGGCTGGAACGCAAAGGAGAGCAGCAGCAGCGCCCCGGCAACCAGCCAGCTGTGCGACCGGAACGCCGCCCTTGCGCCTACCCTGCGCAGCCAGGGCGCGGAGTACAGCGCACGGCTGAGCAGCAGCCCCGCCCAAAACGCAGTGGCAGCCGTGACCGCGCCGGCCACGCTGTGGTCGCTGCGCTTGCAGTAGGTAGTCAGCCACGCGCTCAGGGACGCTTCCGTGCCCACCGTAAGCGAGGAAAACAGGCAAAACACAAGGGGCACGGACGGCAGGCGCATCGCTTTTTCCACGCGGAGCGGCGGCTGCTTCGGCTCAAACAGCGCCGCCCACAGGGCGCCGAGAGCAAAAAAGCAGCCCAGCGCCGTAAACAGATACGCGGGGCTGGAAGTAAGCAGGGCGCGCGCGGCAAAGGCAGGGCAGGCAAGCGCCCCGAGCGCCCACAGCAGGTTAAG
Source organism: uncultured Acidobacteriaceae bacterium (assembly GCA_964247505.1). Classification (GTDB taxonomy): domain Bacteria; phylum Acidobacteriota; class Terriglobia; order Terriglobales; family Acidobacteriaceae; genus EB88. The sequence goes on along the minus strand of CAXTVG010000014.1, from coordinate 8,885 downwards.
CCGGTTGAGCTCCTGCGGCCGCCGGCTCCCGGCCCGCTCGGACCGAAGCAGGCTGATGGACGTCATGGTGATGCCCAGCCCGAGCCCGTAGCCCAGGGTGAGCGGGAAAACCGCCGCGCCCTTCGCGGCGGCCAGCGCGAAACAACACAGCGACGCAAGGGCAAGGCCGCGCGCCACGGACCGGGCGCGGTCGCCCCGGCTCAGCAGCGCGCCCCCGGCTGCTCCGAGCCAGGCCAGCAGAAAAATAAATCCGGCGCCGCGGTCGGTCAGCAACCAGTGAGCCAGCAGCGCCGGCAGCGCCGCTCCTAGCAGCGCGCACCCAACCCCGGTGAGCGCAAACATGCTTGACAGCACCAACGACGACGCGAATGGGAACCGCAGCGGCGCGGAAGCCTCCGTGCTTTTCTCGCTGGCCACTCCGCCCCCTTTTCAACCGTCGCGAGTATACGCCGCGGCAGGGCAGGGCAGAGCGCGATCGGGGGCGCGTTTAGAGCACGCGGGCCCGGCTGGTGGACTCGCGCGCGATCAGCTCAGGCTCCACTTTCAACAGCGCGGGCGCTTCTTCGCCACTTAGTTTTTTCAGCAGCATTTCCGCCGCGAGGCTGCCCATCTTTTTGAGCGGCTGCCGGATCGTGGTCATGCTGGGGACGTGATAGCAGGCCGACAGAATATCGTCATAGCCGATCACGGAAACCTCCTCCGGCACCCGAAAACCTCCATCGTGGAGCGCGCGGATCACTCCCATGGCGGAGACATCATTGAAGCAAACCACGGCGGTAAACGGGCGGCGCTCGCTCAGGATGCGCTTGATCCCCGGATAGCCGATTTCCGGGGAATGCGAATCCTGCTCCAGCCGGATAATCAGCTCCTCGCGGACCGGCATCCCGAGTTCCCGGGCGACTTCGAGCGTAGCTTCCCAGCGCAGCTCAGTATCGGCGCTGAAGGGCTGCCCGCGCATGTAAACGATTTCCCGGTGGCCCAGTTCTTTCAGGTGCTTCAAGGTCAGCTCAGCCCCGAGCCGGCTGTCCACGATTACGTTCGAAACACCAGGCAGCTCCGTGTGCCCGGCGACCAGCACCGTGGGCAAAAAGCTTTCCGCTTCCAGATGCGTATCGATCGCAAGAATGCCTTCCACCCCCCGCGCGCCCAGGATCTGCGGGTACGCCTGCAGCAGCTCGGCCCGGTGGCGATGGTGCACCGTGAAGTAGAAGTAATCCTGCTCGAGCAGATACTCGCCCGCGCCGCTGATCACCTGCGAGTGGTAGCCCTCGCCCAGCTCCGGCAGCAGAATGCCCACAGTCTTGATGCGCTGGCCTTGCAGCTTACGCGCAATCAGGCTGGGCTGGTAGTTGAACTTGCGCGCCGCCGCCCGCACCCGCTCGCGCGTGGCCGCCGGGATCGACCGGCCGGGGGCATCGTTGAGCACAAACGAGATCGTCGAAGGGCTCAGGTCCAGGTACTCGGCCAAAACTTTCAGGCTCGGCCGCTGAGGAGGAGAGTTCTCCTGCTTTTGCTCGGGCGTGTGTACGCTTTTCCGGGGTAAATCGCTCATGGGGTGACACATTGCCGGCATTCGTCTTTTGCGCGAAGGCTTTGCTGACAAACATACCACTCCATGAGCTCGGAACTGCGTTGCCGATTATTTCTGCGCTTTTTGAAATCCAAGCGCCGATCGGGAGCTATTGCACTTCGATCCCGTTCACCTCCGGCTGGTTGATCGCGCCATTGGTGAAGCTGATCACCACCTGACCGTTCGCAGCGGTCGTGGTAAACGACTCCACAACCGCTTTGTTCTTGCCTCCGGCAGTGGCAGCAACGTCAAAGTTTGTCAGCACCTGCTTGCCGTTGAGGGAAACGTTGAATTGCCGTTGCCCGCTGCTGCCGAAATACAGCTCGGCAAAGTGAAGCCTGACCGTGTGGGTGCCCGCGCTTAGCCCGCCAACTGTGTACGAGAACACCCCTTCGCGCTCCGAGCTGTACACCGCCGCGGGCGCTGCGTTCGCTACCCCCGAAGTAGACACCGCCGCACCCGGCGCATACACGCTCCCGCCCGAGAAGTCCGCGTCCGCGGCGAAGTTGCCGACCGCGGGGCCGCCGGCGTCGATCGCCGTCGTGCTGCCCGAAACCGGCGGCGTGCTGCCCGGCGTGCACCCACCGCTGCCCGCAAAGGAAGCAACCGGTTCCAGCGTGCCCTGCGCGGCGCCGCTCGCGGTCGGCCCCGTGCCGTTGATCACGTGGGTGATCTGGCCCGAGCCGCCCAGCCACACCGTTCCCGCGTCCGTCACGTTCACACCGGTCGAGTTCGGCACGGTGATCGCGTTGTCCTCAACGATGTTCACACCCTGGTTGAAGAAGGAGTACACGCCCAGCCCATAAGCCTGGTGCCCGCAGCCTGTGCTCGCAACCACATACGACGGATACCCGTTCGCGCTGCCATCCATCCACGCAGCCTGGTTCGGCACGTCGTAGGGCAGCTCGCTCTGGTAGAAAACCGTCTCGCCGTTGGCACCATTCCACAACGTTTGCTGCTGCTCATAGTGCTCTACCGCCAGGCCCAGCGCGGTTACGTTGTTGCCGTTGACCACCAGGCCATGCTCGCCGACGTTGACCGTCCAGCCCGTGGGCGCCGCACCGTGGTCCGCGCGCCAGGCCCAGATGTTATCGAGAATGACATTGCCGCTGTCTACCTGAAGGCTGGTCGTCGCGCTGCCGGTGGTCGCGCCACCGATGCGAAAGAACACGTCATTCAGCGAGGCCGGATCGCTGGCATGGCTCGCATTTGCGCCGCCTGCGTTGCCCACCTCGAACAGCACCGGCGAGTTGGTCGGGCCGGCATCGACGATGAGCCCAGCCACCTGGACCCCATCCACATCGGCTACGGTAATTGCCGCGTTACCCGCCTGCGGAACCAGCGTCGCATAGCCCATGCCGAGCACCACCGTGTTTGCGTTGGTGACTGTAATGGGCTGCGTGTACTTGTAAATCCCAGGCGTCAGGATCAGGTTCTGGCCGGAAGCCAGCGCCGCATTGATCTGCGCGACAGTGTTGGAAGGCTGCGCGATAAAGAACTTGCCGATGGGCAGCGAAGTGCCCACGCCCAGCCCTCCGCCCGACCACGAAGTCCCCTTCGAGTTGGTCTGGAGCCCCGGCGAAAACACGTTGTAATTGCCGCTTCCGTCCACATAGAGAAAAGGCTTCTCGCGGCTGGCCCGCGTGGCCGGGAGATTGGTGACGTTGACCGCGCCTGAAGGCCCACCCGGGTACGACTGCGCCGGCGCGCCGACGACACCTGAAAACACATAGTTCCACACGTAGCCGGTCCAGCCGTTCAGGCTGCTGTTGCGCGTGTACCACTGCTGCTGCGAGCAGGGATTGGTATTGCCCGAGACCGCGGTGTCGGCCGTAAATCCGCCGCTGGCCTCGGCGCACGGGTTTGTCCCGCCAACTGAGCCGGAGTTCACGTAAGCAAGGTTGCCCCGTACGTTGATGCGCCGGAACGACGCGCCCTGCGAAACGCCCCAGTCAAGCGTCCCGTTCGCCAGCCCGCCTTGCGGCACTTCCGTCAGATTTTCCTGTGAGCGCCAAAAGTTCTGCGTCATGTTGCCGTCGATCAGCTGGTCCACCGACAGGCCGCCCGTGATGGTCACCTGCCCGGGTGTTTCGCCTAGACCGGCAATCTGCTCGTAAAAGCCCACTTGCGCGCTGGCCGCGTAGCTGCCGGGCAGAAACAGAACGGAGTGCCGCGCGGTGTCGAACTGCGATGCGCCGTTTGCCGCATTGAGCGCCGAGGTGACCTGGGCGGAGCTCATTGCGGGAGTGATGATCGTGACATTGGGGCCGAAATTCGGCGCAGATTGGGCCATGCCGGCTGCTCCGCCGACGGACAGAGCTGCAAGAATCAGACCAGACAACTTAGCGGGGGATGGGTGGGTTGCGCTGTGATTCATCGGTGCTTACCTCGAGACAATCGTTTGTGTGCAGTTGCGTAGCGGACTATAGGCGCGCCGGTTTTCGCTTGTCAACCGTCCGCTTCACCATGCAAGATCTGCCTCTCGCGCGTGGACTCATCTCCCGCTCGCAGCCGCTGCCTGTTCCCCTCCGGCTGGACGCGAGCGGGCCGGCTGCTCCGCCCCGCTCCGGCTTAGTTACCTCGCGCATTTTTTCCATCTCCAAGCGCTCTTTTCTCCATCACAGCAGCTCAGGGTTGTGTACTCTCAAGCAGCCCAGGTTCTGGGCTCCTTCTCTAAGGACAAGACCGGAACGGCGTATCAAACGTATGGCAGACAGCACGCTGCGAATCCCGAAACTGGCCGATGTCGCCCTGCGCGCCGGGGTAGGCAACGCCACAGTTTCCCGCGCGCTCAACGGCGGCCGCAACGTCAGCCCCGACAAAATGGAGCGCATTCTCGCCGCGGTGCGCGACCTGAACTACAAGCCCAACCGCGTCGCGCAAAACCTCAAGGGCGCCCGCTCCGGCATGGTCGGCATGATCGTGCCCTCCATCTCCGACATGTTCTTCTCGCAGTGCGCCGAGGCGGTTGAAAAGGTCGTGCGCGAGCGGGGCGCTCTGCTGGTTGTGCTCGCTTCGCACGACGACAATGGGATGGCGCTCGCCGGGGTCCGGCAGCTGCTGCAGCATCAGGTCGACGGGCTCATCCTCGCCACTTCGCAGCCGCACTCGCGCGAATTTATCCGCGAACTGCGCACAGTCTCGGTGCCCGTGGTCGGCATGGATGGCCCGCTCACCGACGCCGGCCTGCCTTCGGTGCTGTGCGAGAACTTTGAAGGCGCGCGCGCCGCCACGGAGCACCTCCTGAGCCACGGTCTGCACCGGGTCATCAGCGTCCAGGTCAAGCCCAGCCTCTACACCATGCGTGAACGCCTTCTTGGCTACCGGTCCGCTATGGAAGCCCACCGCGCCAAGCCGATCGAGGAGGTAATCACCGACCGCGAGGGCGCCATTCGCGTCCTTCGCCGCAATGCCCGCCCCAACGGCGCGCCGCTCGGCATCTTTGCCGGTAACAATCTGTCCGCACGCTACGTGTGGGAAGCGGTCCACACGCTCGAACTCCAGATCCCCGCCGAGGTCGCTGTCCTGTCTTTCGACGATTTCGATCTCGCCGACACTCTCAATCCGCCCATGAGTGTCGTCCAGCAGCCGCTCGAAGAGCTCGGCTCGACCGCCGCCCGCCTGCTGTTCGACCAAATGCGCGCAGAAACCGAAGGCGAGCCCGCCGAAAGGGAAGCGAGCCCTATCCTGCTCTCCCCCCGCCTTGTTCTGCGCGCCTCTTGCGGCTGCCACGCAGGCGACTAATTTAGGCCCAGCAGAAGCTGGGCATTACGAGAGGCCCGCACAGGGGGAGCCTCTCGAAAGCAACCTACATCGCCGCCGGCTGCTGGTAGTCCACCCGCACCGTTTGGATCATGTACGGGGTCACCGGCACTGTGACGCGGTCGCCCGTGACCGCCAGCGCGTCGCCTTCCGGCTTTTCCATGAGGTTCACAACCGAAGCACTCTTGGCTCCCGGAGGCACCGAAACCGTGACGTTTCCGCCCTTGCCCGCCCACTCGTAGAAGCGCACGATCAGGCCGTTGCCGTCCTCGGCTTTTTTCACCGCTGTCACGACGACGTTCTTCGCGTCCACGCCGAAGAACGAGTGCTGGGGCCCCATCGGTCCAGTATGCGGGTCCACCTGCATGGCCTGCAGTTTGTAGTTGTAGTTGTACCCGTGCTCCACCGTGCCCGCGTCCTTCCAGCTGCCCGCGTGCGGGTACAGGGCATAGGTAAAGTGCTGATGGCCGCGGTCGGCGTCCGGGTCGGGCCACACGGGCGAGCGCAGCAGCGTGAGCCGGAGCATGTCGCCCACCCCGTCGTAGCCGTACTTCGTGTCGTTGATCAGGCTGAAGCCGTGCTGCGCGTCGCCCAGATCGGCCCAGCGCATCGCCGGCACCTCGAACCTCGCCTTCTCAAAACTGTTATTGCGCGTGGTCGGCCGCTCGATCGTCCCGTAGGGAATCTCATACGTCGCCATCGGGCTCGACGCCGCCAGCGGAAAAGCTGCCTTCAGCAGCACATGCGTTTCGTGCCAGTCGATGTCGTTGCCCACCTCCACCTCGTCCGAGCCCGTGTACAGCGTAATGTCCTGCACAAACTTCGAGCTCTGCCAATGCCGCGTCACCCGGATGGTCGAGCGCAGCGGCCCCTGCTCCGTCATCTGCACCGAGTCCACCATGTGCAGCAGCGTCGGCGCGACGTCATACGTCCCCGGGTCGATGTTCCACGCGTCGTACTGCTTGGGGGTGTCTTTAAAAGCCTGCAGCTCGTTCCCGCAGCCGCCTATTTTCAGCGTTTCAAAGTTGCTTTCCTTGTCGAACAGGGAAGTGATGCAGCCGGTTTGCGGGTCCACCGTCACCCGCAGGCTCGCATTCTCCATCGTCATGCCCGAGCTCTTCAGGTCCGAGTCGAAGTTCTTCTTGCCCGCGACCGCATGGAGCACCTGGTAGCCCATCGAGGGCACCGCCTCCGCTTTCACCAGCAGGTGAAACTGCGTCGTCCCCGCATCGTGCGAAAGCACCTGCGAAGGCACCACCCGGTTCTTATCGTCCAGCAGCGAAACCGCGTCGCCGCCGCCCGAAGGCATCTCGACCGCGACCTCCGCCAAGCCCCCGCGCTGCCAGGCCAGGGGATTGAACACCAGCACCGGCACCCCTTCCTTCACCCGCGTATCCACCCGCGCCGCCACCGTCCCCAGCGCCTGACGCCGCACCTGGTCGGTCGACCAGTGCACCTGGTCGTAGTCCTTTTGCGCGTCCTTATAAATCACCCCAATGCCCGAGCCCGCCGCCAGGTCATGGAACTGGTTGAACAGCACCAGCTTCCACGCATCCGTCAGCTGGTCCGCCGGGTAGGCGCTGCCGTCCAGCCACGCCAACGAGGCATATTTCTCGGCGTTGAGCACCCACTCCTCGCTGTTGCGCATATTGGCTTTGTGGTTGGCCTGGGTGGTAAACACACCGCGATGGAACTCCAGGTACAACTCATCTTTCCAGGTCGGCACGCTGATCTGCCCGGCGGAAGGCTCGGGCAGTTTGCTATCGCCCTTGGCGAGCGACTCGTAGTTCCAGGTCGGCGAGTTTGCCGCGACCTCGCCCTCCACCGCGGTAAAGAAAGGCTGCGCCGTCCCGAACTCTTCCTTGGGCACGATTTTGTCCGGCTTCATCCAGTCCAGCCCTTGGTCGAGCATCCCGCGCGTGGGGCCGCCGCCATGGTCGCCCACGCCGTACAGGTCCATCATCTCAAGCAGCCCCGGCGAGCGGTCGCGCGCCACCGCCAGGTCCTTCGCCAGCCGCGTCGGGTCCAGGTTGTCATTCGCATAGTCGTGCGGGAAGTAGGTCAGCACTTTGCTGCCGTCCGGCGACTCCCACCAAAACAGCTTCAACGGCAACTGATTGGTGTCGTTCCAGGTCATCTTTTGCGTGACAAAGTAATCTACGCCCGAGCGCTTGTAAATCTGCGGCAGCTGCCAGTTATAGCCGAACGAGTCCGGGTTCCAGCCAATGCGCGTGGTCTTGCCGTACAGCTTGTTAAAGGTCTCCTGCCCCACCAGCAGCTGCCGCACCAGCGACTCGCCATCCGGCATGTTCAGGTCGGGCTCAATCCACATGCCGCCCACCAGCTCCCAACGGCCCTCGGCCACGCGCTGCTTTACCTGCTCGTTCACCTCCGGATAGTCGTCCGCCAACACCTGGCTGTACTGCGCGGCCGACTGCGTATAGGTGTAGGTCGGGTACTCGCTCATCAGTTGCACAGCGGTTCCGAAAGTGCGCTTGACCACGTCCACTGTTTCGGTACGCGGCCACAGCCACGCGGCATCGATGTGCGAGTTGCCGGTCAGGTGCCAGTCCGCCTTGCGCAGCGTCGGCTTCAGCGCTTCCAGCGTTGCCGCTGACTGCCGCAGCGATGCGTCGAACTGCCCTTGATTGCCCGAGCTCAGCGCCTGCGTGTTCACCTGCGCCAACGCATCCGACAGCGTTTTCATGTCCGCGGCCGAGCCCGGCGCCAGCGACGGGATCAGATACGCCGCGGTCAGCAGCTCATCGCCAAGGGTTTCCGGGTTAGGCCGGTTCGGCGCAAAGGTGACCTTCATCTCCACGTCGTAGAAGTGCTTCACGTCCACCGTCGGCAGCAGCTTCACCGCGACCAGCACTTTGTCGCCCGGCTTCGCATTGTGGAACAGCTCCACGCCTTCCAGGTCGTCCCCCAGCGCTACGCGGCGGCCGTCGAAATACAAAATCTCGGGCATGGGCCCGTTCGCAAACGCGCGGAAGCGAAAGCCCACATCCACGCCCGTCAGGTCGTAGCCGTGCAGCGTCTTCGGGATCTCGATCGTGCGCCGGTACCAAACCGCTTCCTTGGGTGCCGTCGATCGCGCGTTCACCTGCTGCCAGCTAGAATCGTCCAGCGATGGCGACTCACCGTGCGGCACATCGCCCGCGTGGAATCGCCAAGGCCCGTCGGGGAGCGTTTCCAGCGCATGCAGCTGCTCAAGTGTCGTTTTCTGCGCCGCGTTCAGCGCGGGCTGCCCCGGGCCGGCGTGCTCCGCCTCAAATAACTGCGCGTGAACGGGGCCGGCGGCCAGTGCTCCAGAAAGAATCCCCAGAGCGGCAAGCGAAAGGGGCGAGACGAGGGAAGTACGCAGCAAGAAAGCTCCTTGAGGATGGAATCGTTTCCAAAAAAACAGAAAACATCCGCCCAAGCTGTATACCAGATTGCCGCTCCGTTGTCCTCCCTCACCGGACCGCGCGGCCTGCTACGCGCGTTCTGAAGCTGCCTTCGCGTAGCGCGGCAAGGGTCGAAATACCAAGAAAACGGGTGCCCCTCGTCT
>CAXTVG010000013.1:14387-18362 GCA_964247505.1 uncultured Acidobacteriaceae bacterium | reverse complement strand
GGGTGCTGGCGGGGCCGCGCAACCGGGTGTTTTACGGGGCGGACTCGGGGGAGTGGGAAGGGTTCGCCGAGATCGGGCGGCAGTTCGGGCCATTTACGTTGAGCATGCTGGAGATCGGGGCGTTCGACCCGCTTTGGGCGAGTATCCACATGGGACCGGAGGGGGCGGTGCGGACGCTAGGCCAGCTTGGCGGAGGGTTGTTCATGCCGATTCACTGGGGGTTGTTCAACCTGGCTCTGCACGGGTGGCGGCAGCCGATTTCTCGCGTGTGGGAGGAGCTGGGGGTGCGGCTGTGGTCGCCAGAGCCGGGGCTGCCTACGGAGGTGAATGGGGTGGAGGTAAGGTCGGAGTGGTGGCGGGGTTAGGCGGTTTTCTGGGCTTCGGCCCACAGCCAGCCGATGATCGCTTCCTGAATGTTTTCCAGGGCTTCCGATTCGGTGCGGCCCTGAGAAACGCAGCCGGGTAGGGCGGGGCATACTGCAACAATCCAGCCATCCTCAGAAGGTTCTCATACAACTTCGAAGGCCATCGGGCGACCTCAAGGGGGCTTCGGCCCTAATTACGATTCGAAACGCTAGGAGGGTTCTGAGTTGGCGACGGAGAACGGTTTGGTTGTTCCTGCGCCGGAACAGCTACCCCTGAAGGCATACCGATTTTGATCGTGACCGGGGGCATGTATGCACTGTCGTGAATTCTGCTCGGCGTGACCTCAGATCTCGTTTTCATTATTTTCCCCTCTGGCGGTCAATTCTACGCCATAGTTGAGGCTGAAGAAAGCTTCTGCTTGACTCTGTGCTTCTTTGAACAACTCGGCGTTGGTGGGCAAGCCTTCTTGATGGAAGGACTGGGACTCCGCTTCATGATGAAGCTTGCGGAGCTTATGAAGCCTGTTATTGATTTGAGTATTTGAATAAACTCCGGAAGAAACCCCGTCCCATTCAAGCTGCGTGTCGATGAAAAGACTATCAAGCGTTACGGCGTGCTCGCTTACGGCCTTGTACCGCTTGGTTACAGGAAAGACATCTTGCAAGGCGTCGAGCACCTGAGACAAGGCAATGATCGCCGCCCATACAAACGCGTAATCCCTCCAGATTGCCCAGGCGGCGATGCTTGCGCTGGATGCGACAGCTCTGACGGTGCCCATCGCTGTCACCAAGCGGCCGAGGCGGTCCCGGTACAAGCGGGCATATAGGGCATAGACTTTCAGCTCAACCATCTTGTTCCAGTACAGATGCTGCTGACGGTGAATACCCACGCCGCTTTCGACCATGGACCGAGTATCAACGGCAGCTTGCGCTCGCGCTAGTGACCTTAGTGTTAAGCGCGCACCTCCGGCGCAACGAGTGGCCACACGATATGCTGAGCTTGCGTATGAGCGAGCAAACAGTGGTGATGGACGAGCGGAAGACGATCAAGGTGCAGCTGCCTGACGGGGCGGTGCGGGAGGTTCCCTCCGGGACGACGGCGCTGGAAGTGGCGCGGGGGATTTCGCCGAGGCTGGCGGAGGCGGTGGTGGTGGCGCGGGTGCGGCCCTTGCGGGTGCCCGAGGCTGCGGCGGAGCGGGACCCGGCGACCGAGGCAGGGGTGACTGAGGCTGCCATGTATGGCGCTTCCGATGGAAGGGCTGAAAGGCTGGTGGACCTGCGCGAGCCTTTACTTGAGGATGTGGCGCTCTCGCTGCTCAAGGAAACGGATCCGGACGCGCTGCGGGTGTTGCGGCACTCGGCGGCGCATGTAATGGCGACGGCGCTCACGGAGCTTTATCCCGGGGTGAAGCTGGGGCATGGGCCGGCTACCGACTCGGGGTTTTTCTATGACGTGCTGCTGCCGCAGCCGCTCAAGGAAGAGGACCTGAAACTGGTGGAAGGGCGCATGGCTGAGGTTGTCGCGCGGGATTCCCGCTTCGAGCGCGTGTGGGAGCCGCGGGAAGAGGGTTTGCAGGAGTACGAACGGCAGGGCGATTTTATGAAGGTCCACTTCATCGAGCGCTTCACGCAGCCGGGCGAGGAGATTTCGCTGTACCGCAATGGCGGGTCGGGCTTGGCGGGCGCTGGGAACGGAAGCTCCAGGCAGGCTGCGGGCGCGGGCGAGTTCACGGATTTCTGCCGTGGCCCGCACGTGCCTTCCACCGGCCGGGTGAAGGCGTTTAAGCTCCTGTCGCTCGCCGGCGCGTACTGGCTGGGGGATGAGCGCAACCCGCAGCTGCAGCGCATTTACGGGACTGCATTCTTCAACCAGAAGCAAATGGACGAGCACTTCAAGCACCTGGAGGAGATCGCCAAGCGCGACCACCGGGCATTGGGCAAGCAGCTGGACCTGTTTTCCATCCAGGAGATCGCGGGCGCGGGGCTCATTTTTTGGCATCCGAAGGGCGCGATCATCCGCAAGACCATGGAAGACTGGATGCGGGACGAGTGCATGCGGCGCGGGTATGAGCTGGTGTACACGCCGCACGTGGCCAAGGTGAACCTGTGGCAGACCAGCGGGCACGAGGGCTTCTATGCGGCCAACATGTTCACGCCCATGGAGCTGGACGACGCGGACTACCGCATGAAGCCCATGAACTGCCCGTTCCACATCCTGATTTATAAGAACTCGCCCAAGAGCTACCGCGACCTGCCGGTGCGCTACGCCGAGCTCGGCAATGTGTATCGGTACGAGCGCTCGGGGACCATGCACGGTCTCTTGCGGGTGCGCGGGTTTACGCAGGACGACGCGCATATTTTCTGCACCCGCGACCAGATTGAGGACGAGGTGGTGGGGTGCATCGACTTCGCGCAGACGGTGCTGAAAACTTTCGGCTTTACCGATTTCAAGGTCGAGCTTTCCACCTGGGACCCGAAGGATCGCGCGACCTACGCGGGCTCGGACGAGAACTGGGAACTGGCCGTCGGCTCGCTCCAGCGGGCGCTCGAGCGGCGCGGGATTCCGTACACGACCATTCCCGGCGAGGCTGCATTCTACGGGCCTAAGATCGACATCAAGCTGGTGGATGTGCTGGGGCGTTTGTGGCAGTTGAGCACCGTTCAGTTTGATTTCAACCTGCCCGCGCGGTTTGAGCTCGAATACGTGGGCGAGGACGGCGAGCGGCACCAGCCGGTGATGGTGCACCGCGCGCTGTTTGGCTCGGTGGAGCGGTTCTTCGGCGTACTGATCGAGCACTATGCGGGCGCTTTCCCGCTGTGGCTCGCGCCGGTGCAGGTGGGGTTAGTGCCTATCTCGGAGCGCCACCTGGTCTACGCGCAAACGGTCAAGGCGCAGCTGGAGCTGGCCGGTCTACGGGTGCATCTGGACGGGCGCAACGAGAAGATGAACGCAAAGATCCGGGAGTTTGGATTGCAGAAGGTTCCGTATGTGCTGGTGATGGGGGACAAGGAAGCCGAGGCGGGCGCCGTAAGGGTGCGGACGCGGGGGGCTGGGGACCAGGGGTCTGTGCCGCTGGTGGAGTTTATCGAGCGGGCGAAGGGGCTGGTGGCTTCGCATTCTGTAGAGCTGTAGATCTGGACTAGGATTGCACCAGGAGGGTTTGATGGCGACGACAACGATTATCTCTGAAGAGGAGTATCTGCGTACGGGCTATGAACCGGATGCTGAATACGTGGACGGCGTTATCGAGGAGCGAACGGTGGGAGAAGACGGGCATTCGGCATGGCAGATCACCATTGGTGCCTTCTTTTTCCCGCACTCGCGCGAGTGGGACATTCGCGTCCGGCCTGAGCTGCGTACCAAAACGGGCGAGCGCCGGTACCGTTTGCCGGATATTGCAATCCGTGATGCCAATACTCCACTGGAGCCGGTTGCAACGACTCCACTCCTGGTCGCTATTGAAATACTCAGCCGTGAGGACCGTATCTCGCGGCTCTTGGTCCGTCTCGCCGACTATGAAGCAATGGGCGTGCCTGCGATCTATGTTGTCGATCCTGAGGACGGCACACTGCTTCGCTTCAAAGAGGGCAAGCTGGGCGCGGCTGCGAG